>JAGCOQ010000043.1 GCA_017642625.1 Alphaproteobacteria bacterium
CAGATTTACTTGTTCCAGCAAAATAATCAACTTTTCGCGCCATGTTTCCGCACACAGAATGTTGATTGCGACGTCTGTGTCAATATCCAACATCTGAACAACCGCATCAACAAAAGCTGGTAATGGATAGTTTTGAATAACGGTGCGCAGTTTGTCCATCTTGAACTTGCGCGCGCTGGACATTGCTTGAATGTTATTCGCAATTTTATCGCGCAGGGCAATTGTTTGGTCAAATTCACTGTCGTCCAAAACATTTATCGGGCTAACTTCGCCCATGAATATACCGTTTTCCACAGATATATCGGTAATGCGTACAGCACTTATCGTGCGAACAATGGCATGCAGCGAACCGTCCGGCATACGCAGAACCTGGGCAATTTCGCCAATTGTGCCGACTTTATAAATGTCGGCGGGTTCGGCGGGGTATCCCCAACTGTGTTGTGCGGTCAAAACGACTTGCTTGCCAGCATTGGCAGCCGCCTCTATACAGGCGACAGACAGCGGATTGTCTATATAAATCGGAACCGTTAGCCCCGGATTTACGACCAAATCACGAAAAGGCAGAATATATTCTTTCATAGCGTAATTAAATATAGAATATTTTTATGCGTTTTCAAGGTAATATTTGAGGGTTTTTGTTGACAATGTCGCGGTTTGTGTTATTTTTGCATTGGTGTAAGAATACAAGGGGTTTAAATATGAGACCAGGTGGTAATAACGGTAATCCAGGTGACGGGTGCTTATTTGTTATTTTAATTGCGATTCTTGTGGGGGGCGTAGCACTGTTTGTCAAGCATGACGAAGAGCACAGATACGACAAGTTTTACAAGGAAGAGACAAAAATTGTTTTACAAGGGGCACACAATCGTGCGGTTTCCGTGGCGGATACCATTATGTTGTCCAATGTGGTAAGGCATAAACACCCAAAACGTGATTCAGCGCGTATTGTAAAGAATATGGCGCAATACATACAGAGAAATAAAGATAGTCTGCTTTCCACGCATGATGTGAATCTTGGCGGCGGGTGGTACAGAGCAAACGTGCCATATGTGGATTCGAATAAAGTTTATAAAGATTCTAGTTTAGTAGAAACAATCAAAGAATACGAAGGTGTGATAATTCAATTAAAGCTAAGACACCAAGGAAAAATCAAATAAATGATAAAATTAAAACCGCCGAAAAGGCGGTATAATTTCCCGACAGTCGCGGCTTTGCCAAGGGCAAAGACGGATGGCGGAGCGTATAGGACTCGAACCTATGGACCGCTATAACACGGTCACGGATTAGCAATCCGCTGCATTACCACTCTGCCAACGCTCCGGCTTAGGTAAGCGGTATTATATAGAAAGCATTTTTTAAATGCAATAAAAAGTTATTCGTGTTTTTTATTTTATTGATTCTTTATTTTTGACGGCAAAAAGTGTATAATTGTATGTGATGAAGAGAGAGAAAATGAAAAAAATTACGATTTTATTAACTTGTTTGACATTCTTTGGTTATGGTGCCAACGCAGCGGAATATGTTTTGAATGAGACCGCGTTTTGTTCTGCTAATTTGGATTATGAAAAAGCCCTTTGGATTACAGATTTCACATGTGAAGACGAAAATGATGATTTAATAAACGGGCAAATAACTGAATATTTTGATAATGGAATGCCTAAGGAAATGTTCTTTGTAAGAAATGGGAAAAAACATGGAATATACCTTCATTATTATGATACTGGGCAAATCAGATCAAAAACTAACTGGGAGAAAGGGTATCTAGAAGGCGTGTACGAAACTTATTATAGAAACGGAAATGTGGAACAAACTGCTACATTTTCAAACGATAGATTAAATGGAATCGCCAAAGGATACAATGAAAACGCTGATATTATGCGAGTGGAATTCTATGAGAATGGTATTAAGACGGAAATTTTAATGTGTGATAATAAATTGACAAGGGGGTGTTTGAAGCTTTTAGAAGAGCATCATTTATTAGATCTAGAATCTTTAAAAACCACGCATATACTTGCTAGTCGTTCGGCGCGTGTTGTTGGAATAATGCTTGATGGCGTTATAGTCGAAGAACGAGGTGGGACCCCAAAAAAATGGTTCTTATATACAGACAAAAAATATGCAACGGATGACTATATTTCTAGTCATGCATATTATGAATATGTAGGAACATATGAATATGAAAAAAATGGGGAATTGAATCGATTGCACGCTTTTAAGGAGAGAATGTAATACAGAGGTGGAAATGTGCGATTTCCTTATCTTGTTGCTTGACAGCAGTTCGCAGATTTAGCATAATGTCACTATGACAATTCGTTTTATAAACTTTTACTGTTGTCGCTAGTTCGCTTTTTTAGTCGCGCGAACATGTTTTGTTTGCAATAAATCAATCAATTCGTTATTATCGTATAAAAACACAGGGGAATACTCATGCAAATCAGATTATTTAATACAATGACACGTAAAATCGAAGAATTTAAACCATTGGTGCCGGGGCATGTAGGCTTTTACAACTGCGGTCCAACGGTGTATCACTATGCGCACATTGGAAATATGCTGTGCTTTATTCGTGCCGATTTATTGCTTCGAATGTTTATAGAAAATGGTTATAAGGTTCATTATGTTATGAACTTTACAGATGTTGGGCATTTAACCAGTGATGATGCGGACTCTGGCGAAGATAAAATGGAAAAAGGGGCCGCTCGTGACAACAAATCTGTATGGGAAGTGGCACAATTTTATATAGAGCAATTTCTGCGTGATTTTGATGATTTGAATAACATTCATCCGACGGAAATGCCACGTGCAACTGACTATATCACGGAACAAATTGATTTGGTTAAGAAATTGGAGGATTTGGGCTATACATACGAAATCCCTGGCGATGGTATTTATTATGACACATCCAAATTTGCTGCATATGGGCAATTAACTGGTGGATCTTTGGCGGGGAATCGTGCGGGGGCACGTGTAGAGTTCAATGAACTAAAACGCAATCCAACGGATTTTGCTTTGTGGAAGTTTTCACCAAAAGGTACCAAACGTCAGATGGAATGGGACAGCCCGTGGGGTGTTGGTTTCCCAGGTTGGCATTTGGAATGCAGCGCAATGAGTATGAAACTGCTGGGCACCCACTTTGATGTTCATTCGGGTGGCGAAGATTTGGCGCGTATTCACCATACAAACGAAATTGCGCAAAGCGAGCCAATAACAGGCGCCCCATGGGTGTCATACTGGGTGCACTGGGCGTTTTTGATGGACAAATCTGGCAAAGAAAAAATGAGCAAATCTAATGGCGAGTTTTTAAGTCTGGATGCATTGCGCAAGCGCGGCTATGACCCGATTGTGTATCGCTATTTCATCACAATGAGTCATTTCCAAAGCCAGCTGGCGTTTTCATGGGAAGCACTGGACGCTGCGGCAAACGGCTATAAAAACATTGTACGGCGCGTGGCAGATTTGATCGCGAACAAGTCGGGTGATGTGGACAAGGGTGTTTATGATACATGGCACGACAAGTTGTTGGCACCGGTATCGGACAACCTTAAAACCGCAGAAACCTTGGTCGTTTTCCAAGAATTGTTGAAAGATAGCGTGGTCAATAACGCGACCAAGATAGCACTGGTGGAGTTTGTGGATCGGTTGCTGGGGCTGATGTTCATTGAACACGCCGAAAAACTGGTCGCGGCGGAATCGGAAACCGCGCCGGCGGAAATCGTGGCATTGGCGGAAAAGCGCACTGCTGCCAAGGCAGCAAAAGACTGGGCAACAGCGGATGCGTTGCGCGCGCAAATTGACGCGGCGGGCTGGGTTTTAACCGATACGCCAAGTGGTCCAAAGTTGACCCGAAAGGCATAAAAGAAAACCGCCCGTTTGGGCGGTTTAGTTTTTTAGTAAAAAATATTAAAAATTACTTGAATTTTTGCATATCGTGGTGTATATTTAGCGCCGTTATAACCTAGGGGAATTTCCATGAATTATCCATATATGCCAAAATCTACGGCGCTGTGGTTGATCGAAAACACAGCATTGACTTTTGAACAAATTGCCGATTTCTGCGGTCTGCATGAATTAGAAGTCAAAAACATCGCGGATGCCGAAACCTATAAAATTCAGGGTTTAAACCCGATTTTGAACGGCCAATTGACCCGCGAAGACATTGAAAAATGCGAAGCAGACCCAAGCGCACGCTTGACTTTGCGCGAAGAAATCGTTGCTGCACAAAAGGCACAAAACAAGAAAGGTGTTGGTTATACGCCAAAATTGCACCGTCAAAACCGCCTTGGTGGCATTCTGTGGATTTTAAAGAATTATCCTGAATTGTCCGATGGCCAGGTGGCGCGTTTGATGCGCAGCACCAATCCGACCGTGGCATCTATCCGCAACAAAACGCACAAATCATACTCTTTGATTCAAATTCAAAGCCCGATTGTGTTGGGTTTGGTTTCGGAATCCGCCGTGCATGATGCGGTTGCCAAGGCACAAAAGAAAAATAAATAATTTAATCCCAAAGGGTTCTATATGGCTAAAAAGCTTGATGAAGCAACCAAGTTATTGATTGACTCGTTGCCGGAAAACCTTCAGAAACTTGCGACATCTGCGGTGGAAGTTGGGTATTTTTCCCAAATGGATTTTAATGCTG
>JAGCOQ010000044.1 GCA_017642625.1 Alphaproteobacteria bacterium
CAAGTTTTTAACGAGGTTTAATATGTAAACCTACTACCTGTCTAGGATATGCACATTTGACTTAGTCAAAGTTTGGATAATCCAAATTCAACTGTCTGCACATCCCTTCTTGAATTTTGATGAGCTGCTTTTATTCACAATATTTGCAGTTTAACCGGTACCCCGTTCTTAGCGTTTGTTCCGTAAACCGCCGAATTTCAGGGGTTGAGAGTCTTATTTAAATGGTTCCCAACTTGAAAGCCCGCATAGTATGAATTGAAATCAAAAAAAAGTCAAGCGTTTTTTACGAAATAATTTTAAAAAAGTTGTTAAAAAATAAAAAACCGCAGAAATCCGCCATTTTATTTTTCTTATTTTTATAACCTTTTGACTTTTGCCAACCATTATTACGATTCGATTTTAACCGATTCGTTATCAAAAACACCGATTCGCAATACCCCGTAAAATGAATTCGACATAATTCGACGTTTAATTTCGCTCTTATCTAGTCTTATCCAACAAAGATAACTGGGTTTTTAAGTCACCCAATTGCCTACAAATAAAACGCTTGGTTTCTTCAGGTCGGTCTGTTTTACCATAGTCTTTACACAAAGCCACCATCCAGTATATGTTTATCCACAACATAGATTCCGGATTTTCTTGTATTATAATCCCTTTCTCCATGTCAGGTTTCTCGTCCTTTTTTGGTGGGTTTCGCAATTCATCTGGCATTTTTTGCCACATCGCCATCAATTGATTTTGTATTAAATCGGTCTTTTTAAACACCGGCGAATAATTATCGTATGTCGCAATAGAATTACTGGCGCACAAACGGTATTTTACACCTTCGAAACAACAGCCTTCATCTGGGCGGTTAACGTAATATAGTGCACAGAATTTGGGCTGTTTTGTCCCGCGATATTTAAAGCACCATTCTAGCGTTTCTATTAATAAATTGCCGACCAATATAATTACGCCGTCTTCGGACACGCGTATATCAAGATTCGCAGGGTTTGATAACATCGTGTCCAATTCGCTTATAATTTTTTGCGCTTCTGTTGGGTCGGCCATATTTAATCCTTTTATGTTGCCCCCTACACTGTGACAATACCACGAATTTACACAAAATCAAGTTATCGCCACAACAAACTTTCCCCGATATTAAAAAATCTGTTTTTTATCCTGATAAATTGTGGTATAATTTAAGGCATGAAAAAGAATAAATATGTTTTTGCGTCCCTGCTTGTAATATGCGGGATTGCACCTGCCCTGGCGTCCGATTGTACGGGGGCAGAATGTGACTTTATGGAAATGATGTATGCCGATACTGGCACAACATATGCGCCGGCACCCATGGGCTATACCTACAGGGAACCGGTTGGCTATGTCGCACCAACACCAGTCGCGCAATATCAACAACCAACGGAATACATCTATGCAACCCAGATTCCTATGCGTTCTGTCAAGACACTGACGATTAAGCCGGTGCCCGAAGACACACGTCCGGCGGTTTGGGACGGCACTATGCGCGGGAAACAGGTGCGTTATACCAACGATAAAACGGTCGATTGGCGTGATGGCGTTCCAATTTGGGACGATTCGATTGCACACTATCGTCGCAAGGATTTCTCGGACTGGTTCTTGGAACCATCACCGGAAATCTATTTACGCGAAGTTGATGCGCCATCAAGACAGACGTATCAGGCATATGGAACATATTCTCAATACCCCGCTTATCCTGCGGTCCAGTCTTATCAGACCGATCCAGCGATTGCGCTGTATAATCAGAACATGGCTGATGCCGCCGCAACACGCGCACGTATTGATGAATTGCTGGAACCGAACAAACCACAATTTAATTTCTGGGTGGACGAAGGATGTGAAGATGGCGCAATGCCGACAACGGCGACTGTTTCGCACCCAATATATGCGCCGGCACCAAAATATACGGCCCAGGATTTAACCCAGGTTGTGTCCTATACATTTGGTCGTTCCGACGGTTGCCCATTTGATTCAGAAACAGAATGCGAAATATGGCGTCGTAAACCGATTATTCGTGAAACCGTTTCACCACGCAGTCCTGTTATTCGTGCAGATTCATTGAATGCGTTTGTATATGTTGCTGACCGCAACCCATCAATCACTGCAAACGATCCGATTTCTGCGCCGTTGCTTGACCGCTATAAAATGTTAATGCGTTCTGCAAATGCATGTTGCACAGACGGTTTGGTGTATTCACTGAAACGCGCGGGTGCATCTGATGGCTTGATTTACAAATTCATGTCTGATGACGCGAACTTCTATGGCTTTGGTTCACGTTGCTTGATGATGACGGATGACGAATTGGACAGCAAATATCCAAACACCGCGACCGCTGCGGTTGCTGCGGACGTGCGTAATGGATGCCTGTGCCGTGGTCGTCAATGGTTTGCCGCTATGTTGGCACCATTCCAACAAGTATACGAAGCCGCGCCAGATTTTGCTGAGCAGAAGTTCTTTTACACATATACGGACGGTCTTGGTCGCAAGACAATGGTATCTGTAAATAATGACGTCCAGAACGTGTTAAGACAGTTGGAGTTATGTCCATAAGCAAAAATTAAAAACAACGCCCCACGGGGCGTTTTTTTGAATTCAAAGCACAGAAAGAATCATAAGTCTATGTCTTCTTTATTGTCATCCCGGGCTTGACCCGGGATCCAGGTAATATAAAAGCACGCGCATATAATGCGCGACATAAATACCTGGGCCCCGGCTCGGCGGCCGGGGTGACAAATGCTCTAAACTCTGTACAATAAAAAAACCGCCCAAACCTGTCGCGGCGTAGCATCAGCGAAGACGGACGGGCGGTGATTTTCATTATGTTCCAGGTGTACGTGTTGCACGATTATCTTTTTCAAAAGCTTCTTTTGCTTTGGTTATTTCCCTATTCAACGCATAAGCACACTCTCTTATCTTGGCTGGGCTGGACAGTGAATTGCATTCACTAGGTCTGTTTCCACCTGTCCAACGTTTTGCTATATTTATATCGCTTTCTATTTGTCGTTTGGCATCTGATGTTTTGCCTTCATCCAATGCGTTTAATACCGCACTTATATTGTTTTGCAAACATTCATATGTTGCCACCGTTCCCGCTGTTATATTATTACAGTTTGTCGCACCGTCGATGAAAACATATTTGTCTTTGGATGTGCCACTACCAACCGAAATGCCGCCACCCGAAGAAGATGATGACGAACCAGATCCATAATTACCACCACTTGCCACCTGAATCTTGGTGGTCAAAACGGCCTTTTCTAATTGGGTTTTAAACCGACGAATCATTGTTTCCATATATTCGTAATGCTTATACATTTGTTGCGTCATAAAGGTTGTTTTCAACGCAACAGCATTACGCATAAGTTGCCTTTGCGATTCATCTTGGGCGTTTTTATCCAATCCGATGTTATAGACATGTGTTGTGCACAGTGCAATTTCAGGATTAATGCGGTCTTTATCTGTATCGTCACAACCATTACCGCTTGCCGCGAACACTGGCGAAACAAGTGTCAACGCAATGCACAATGCACTCAACATTTTTCCATTAAAAAACTTGTTTTGTATCTGCATTTTATTACTCAACTTACCTTCTAGAAATAGTAGGAACTCTTAAAGTCGGATCTAACGGGGAAAAATCTATTCCTGATAAATCTATATCCATCTCACACGTTAATGTGCTATCACTCCAAGTAAATCCGCTAGTACACTTACATGTACCATTCTCGAGGTAGTGTGCTGTTGAATCACCCTCTTCACACAGACAGTGTGCGAGAGAACTATAAGTGGCACTTCCTATCCCTGTCGGCACATTTTGCCAATCTTTGCATTTCGCATAAACGTAATCGTAATGATTTGTAAAATCGTTTTCGTATAAACCCCTTGCTACTAACATTCCTTCCAAATCGTTATCGGCTACACATACGGTCTTGGGCAAAGCTTTCAACGAAACTATCTTTTCCAAATCTGCTAAGGTTTCATCACTTACCGCACAATATTTTATACCATCTGGATTTGGTGCAGTCTTTGCGCCGGTGTTTTTCCACATGGTCCCATAAACACTTGGTGCATCTTGTTCAATAATACGCTTCAAAATATCTATATCAAGGCTGGAACCTTTCTTACGATTGCGGAAGAACTTAGATGCCTCTAATGCAGAGGATGCGCAACCGACACGAATATTTCCGTTATATTCACCCTGTTCTTCCCACAACCAGTTGCGTTGAACATCTTCACCACTGGTTAATGTTTTCTGTAATGTACAGGATACGTCATCTTCTGGTGGAATCACTTGACCTATCATACACGGACGACCACCACGAGCACCGTTTGTGTTTACGGATTGCCCATTCGGACAATTATCACTAACATACTTTGGCCAACTTCTTACCATGGTATAATCTGATGTCACTTTCAAAGAGCCATCTGGTTGTATTTCGTACTGAGGCTGTTTTATATAACGTTCCGTGGTTGAACACAAATATTGCGCCCACACATTGCAAGAATCGTTCAGCATCATATAGATATCGGAAATATCAACACCGACCGCTTGGGCGGTAATTAACGCATCATACAGTTCATCCAAAACGTTTTCATATGGATCAAAGAACGCCATTGCTTTTTCTTTAAACGTTCTTACACGCTTTGGACCGGCGCAACCGGAACCCTTGCTGTCGCAACCCGCGTATTTAAACGCATCTTCCATAGATGTTTTTAATGCCTTTAACTGTGTTTCTGCATTTTCAAGAGATGACAAGATTTGACCGCCAATCTGTTCACGTGCCAAAACGTCCGCAGAAACGCCGTTTTGTGCCGCCATTTGTTGTGCAGCGGTTAATGCACCATTGGCTGCTTGCTGTGGTGTATTTGAATCACCGGTCGAGCCCAAAATGGATGTTGATGATGTCGTCGCCGGCGTAGAACGCGCCGCCGCAGCTTCAGCAATGGCTTGCGCGGTTAATTCTTTCTGTTCGTCCAGTGCGCTTTGCAATTGGGCAACTGTTTCGGCGTTTTGTGCCGCCATTTCAGATTGCATTTGTTGCATTTGCGCCTGCATCTGCGCCATTTGTTGTGCGCTTTGTTCAGCCGCCGCATTTGCCGCAGCAGCCTGGGCTGCGTTTGCCTTGGCGGTGGAATTAGCCACCAACTGTGCCGCAATATACCCAATCAAATCGTCGCCGTATTGTTTGCATGCCTCGTTAGATTGCACACAGCCGTTCACAATGGTTGCGGCAATATTCATATCTGTGCAACCACCATTTGCACATTTTGGTTGTGCACAGCGCAAAATAACCGCATTACAGTTGCCAAAGTCAGCAGTCGGCAATTCCGCCGCATCAGAACCCGAACGCACGTTCATCAACGCATTCCAGTTATTATTATTTGTTGATCCAGATGCACCATTATAGGCGGTTAAATTGTTTCCACGTGTTGTTGGAACCGCGCAAAACCCTGCGCCAAACGGCACAGCACACAAGGCAGCCATAAAAAATCTGGCAAAATATTTCATATTCTCTCTTAGGGTTAATTTTAACATAAAAAACTGTTTCTAGCAAGGGGAATCCTCGAAACAAAGCAATATCGTCGTCCTTGATTTTTCTCTCTGTTGGTTCCGCCCCCACTCTGTCATTCCTGCGTCCCCTGTCATTCCTGCATCCCCCCAGCACCTGTTCCTCTTTTCCTTTTCTGTTATCACCACCTTTTTACTGTCATTCTGGCGAAGGCCAGAATAGGGTCTTAAAACCTACTATCTTCTTATTTATTGGTACGACTTCGTCGCACACTGTATAGCCCTATTCCTGCCTGCGCAGGAATGACAAAAAAAAGCAAAAATAATAAACAGAAGCACAAAAAACCGCCCATGCGGGCGGTCTTTTAATTGGCACGGATTATTCCAACGTGGTTGTAATTATATCGCCATAAGATCCGGCTTCATCACCGCCGATATAGCATGTGATATGACGACCAATGTTGTTCATCCATTCTTCTTGTTCCGCGGTCAATTGTGCGCGGTTATTTGCCTTTAAGATTTGTGCGGTTGTGACGCCACCAACTGCGGCACCAACACCGGCACCCAGGGTATCAATCACAACCCGACCACCATTCTTGTTGGTCCACCAGTTTTCGCCTTCACCATCAACAACAAAGTCAAGGTTCTTTATCGCATTATTGCACTTTGTTTCAACTGCTGTTGCGGCATCTCTGACCTTCTTTTTCTCATCGGAGCTTTCACCGCTCACACAACGCACATAAGCAAGATCAGTGGTATCGATATATGTGCCATCTTGGCTAACTATTGCGTTAACTGTTGCCAACAAATCATTTTTCGCTTTTGCTAACTCATTTTGGCATTCAGATCTATCAACAAGAGCAGCAATTGTTGCGGCTTGGTTAACACAAGTCTGTAATCTCATTAATTGTCTTTTCTCTTTGCTGTTTCTGGTTGCCTTGGTTGTCTTTAACAGACCGCCCAAACCACCTTCGGTTTGCAACATATCTGTTCCGACACCACCCAAGATTGCAGACAGGACCGATGCACCGGCGACGCCCCACTTCTGACCCTTGGTCAAATCGCCACTGCTGTCAAGACCCAATTTTTCTTTGGCAAAATCTTCAGACAATGTGGTCAAATCTTTTTCTGGAATCCATGAACCACATGTGAACGCATCACCAACCGCAAAGTACGCCGTTGTCCACGACTTGTTGCGCATTGCTTCTTGAATCTTTCTGTCATCAGATTGCAATGTGACACGCACGCGACAGAACGAACCATACAAATCGTTGCTGGCTTCGAACTGGGTAGATTTCAAACCGTTTACATTATATGCGGCTGGAACCTTGTTCGCTGTTTTCAACTTTGCCCACATAAATGTGCTGCCTATATCGCGGCTACTTAAAATACCGCCGGCATTGTTTGCAGCCAAGCACATATGTTGTTCGTTTGTTAACTTTGCGTTATACATTGCTTGGGCTTCTTTTTCGATATCGACCATAACCTGTTGCAACAATGTTTCCGCTTCGTTATCCAAGACATAGTCCAAATAACGCATCTTTTGTTTCTGGTCATAGACACAGCCTTTTTCATCAACTGTATCACATGGTGCCAATTCGTTTGCGTTGCACGCACCGTTCTTGGTATCAGATGGATAGCAGAAGCCGGTTTCAACTTCTTCTTCGGACCATTCTTCACGTGCTGTTGTGCTGTTGGCATCTAACCATGCATCACGCACAGAACCATTTGATCCCCAATTGCCACGATCGCTTGCCTTTGCCTTGGCGGTCTGTATTGCCAAGTGTTCTTCGCAACTGGACGCACTTTTAATTGTATCCAGACATAAACCGATAACAATGTTGTTATCTAACACACCGCCCATCTTGTTCATAGACTTATCCAAGCTTGTGCCAGTGTTATATGTTCCGGAGATAATGTCTGTACGGTTACGATAGCAATTTGCGTATTCCGAACCGCACATAGATTTGATGCAACCCTTTGCCACGTTTTCGCAAGATTTACGCATTTGAGCAATCGCCGCATCATTATAACTTGTTGCCAAACTTGAATTCAAAGCAGCGATAATACCAATCGCGTCGATTTCGGCACCGTCGCTGTATTCTGGGAACAACACATCAAATGCACCATTATTTATATATGTATAGGAATATACACCGGTGGAACTTGGGTTCGCCGCAGAATATTTGCAATATGTATCGGTATCAACGATAGCCGAACAACCGATTTTGATTTCTTCGTATGTATCTTTGCCGTTGATACTCTTTTCAGAACCATTAAACACCTTGGAATAACAAGCCGGACCAGAACCGCCACCGCAAACACGCATTGCGCAAGATTTAACGGTTTCAGTGCACTTCTGTTTTGCCTTGGTATCAAACTTTTCGACCAAGTCGGCAATCTTTGCCTTCATGGCTTCGTTCATACGGGCAGAATATGCTTCGTCAAAGATTTCTTCTTGGTTATCTTCGTCGCGCAACTGGGCATTTGTTGGCATTTGACCGTTACCCAAAAATGTGGCATAGCAGTATTTGTTTGAACCAATTGTATCCAAACAAGATTTCTTGATATAACCACGAACATCCGAACTGGAAATCATGTCGTTGGTCACATCTTCTATGGCCAATGTGCCGTCAACAATTTGTTGCACAATGTTTGCGACATCACGTTTTGCGTTAACCGTGCATTTATATGGGTTAGCTGCGCACGCGCCCAAGAAACACTGTTCAACAACCTTATAACATGTTGAAACCGAAGCGATTGCCGCCAGCGCAGCACCTTCGTTAATCATTTCACCAATACGAGATGACGCAGTTGGCATTGCGGTCCGATTTGACGAACCCAACAATTCAATCACACCATCGGACTGGCAACGCGCCAATGTGGCATCACAAAATACGCGTTGTTTACGAAACTCTTTATTCGTTGTGCAAAGTTCAAAGTCTTCGCCACAAACGTTATCTTTACGCAAACAAGAAGAGACACGGCGGACACAGGTTGATGTGTCATAACGATTGGAAATCGCCGCAGCGGTTATCATTTGACCCAAAACACTGCCATCTGTTGGGTATGTGTAATCGGTCACTTCGCCATAAGTATTCTTGGTTGCAATGTTGGACAAAGCCGAAATGTTTGATGTTCCAAACAAACTGTTTACACCGGACGTTGAACACTGCGCCAATGTGCCCAAGCAGTTTGGCATTTTTCCGTGGAACAAGACCTTAGTTGTGCATTCTTCAAAGTTTTCGCCGCAGGAGTCTACGTCCTTGATACATTCGGTATATGCATCAATACATTCTGCGTTTGCAAGCAGTGCAGATGATGTTGTTGTGGTGCTGGTGCTGCTGCTGGCGGTGGAAGTTTTTACAACCATCGTCGGCATACGAGAAGATGCCGTACCAACACTTGATGCAACTATACTTGGACGCGCAGTCGCAGCAAACGCCGCAGGCATAGCGCACAAAACAGCCATTAAACCAATCGTTTTATTGAAGAAATGCATTTGTCTCACTCCATTATTGTTATTTTATTATATCATATTTTCGGATTTAGACAAATGAAAAAGTAATGAATTCGCACAGATTAACTAAAATTATCAAGCAAATATTTTAATTCGACCATATCGTCGGGCAGTGGGGCACGAAAATGCATTTTTTCACCCGTCACTGGATGCACAAAATCAAGTACCTCTGCATGCAACATTTGACCGTTATGCGTTTTTAAAAAATCCAATAAATCTGCGTTCTTGACCGAACCCAATCGTGCACCAACCCGACCATAAACCGTATCGCACAACACAGGAAAACCATGTGCCGACAAATGAACACGAATTTGATGCGTCCGACCCGTCAAAAGTGTGCAACGAAATGCACTTACCCCGACACGATTCCAACTGTCCATAACCGCCACCAAAGTTGTTGCCGGTTTGCCCCCAGATTTTACCATGCTCATTTTTTGGCGATTGCGTGAAGAACGCGCAATATTACCCGTAATTGTCGCCGTTTCCCAATTCGGAACACCCCAAACAAACGCGACATATTTTCGTGTTAAATCATGCGCCATAAAAGTTTTCACCAAACCATTGTATGCCGCATTAGATTTTGCAAAAACCATAACGCCACTGGTATCTTTGTCCAAACGGTGCACCACCCCCGGTCGTATTGCACCACCAGCCGACGCCAAATTGGTATGTGCCAAGATATTTTGAACCAATGTTCCCGTCTTGTTCCCCGCAGACGGATACATCACAACACCACGTGGTTTGTTTATCACGATAATGTCGTCGTCTTCATACAAAATATCCAAATCAAAGTCCGAAGAAATGTTGTCTGCGGCAACCGTTGTTTTTGGCGCATCTGGTATTTCCACCGATATTTTGTCGCCACTTTTTACACGATCAGAAAAGCGCACCGGCGCCCCCGCGCGCAGAACAGTAAACTTTTGGATTTCACTGCGTGAAAACTCTGGCATTACGCCCACCAAAAACTTGTCCAAGCGCACCCCAGCATTTAAATCATCAACGACAAATTCACGCAACACAATAAAACCTATCTATATTCGTCCCAGTCTTTGCCCTTGTCGCACTTTGACAAATCAATTGTCAAATCACGACCGTCGGCATCAACCGGACATGTAATCAAACCTGTGCCGGTCGCATCATCAGCATCCCGCGTGGCATTTCGCCATGAAAAGTTTATCGTTTCCGGCGCATACACGCACGCAATACGCAATTCCCCATCATGCTTGTTATTTGGTCCCATCCAAACACGAACACCTTCACCCAAACCATAGCATGGGAAACCGTCCAAGTAGTATAAAACCACACCTTTGTTCCCAATCAATTTAGAATCTGGCTTAAAAGTTCCGCGATATTCGTTCAACAACAATCCTGTTATCGCCTGCCAATCGGTGCTGGTGGAAAAAACGCTGACCCGACGAACCGGTGCCGGTGGTGGTGGCGTTGTGTCGGCAACCGACGCGCCAATCGTGCATAACACAATACCAAAAGCAGTTAAAAACTTTTTCATTACTTATCCCCCGTTTGTAATTCCACAGTTATTTTTTTGACCCCGTCCGTTGTTGTACTTAAAACATGTGCAAACTCTACTGATGCGCCCGCCTCTACTAATGTTGCCGTTGGCATAAACTTTTGACGCGCAATTTCACGACCCGACGCATCACGCGAAACAACCACTAAATCCGGCACGCCGTATATTTCCGTTGATTGATTAATAATTGCGCCACGAACCGCAAACCGCGGGGTGCCATTATCGTCAGTAATTGTCTTGATTTCCGTCAACTGTGCAACAATCGGTTGCTTGTTTGCGTTTTCTATCTTTGAACGCACCACCACCGCGGTTGCAAAAATCGCCGCCGACAACAACGCGCACAGGGACGCGATAAACATCATCCATGCACCACGATGTGTTGGTGTTGGAACCGTCCACACATGACCACAAACCGCGCATTTCACCGGTGTAGTTGGGGCTTTGTCCACTGAGTATTCTGTTTTACAAAAATCGCATTTTATTTTCATGATTCTATTTATACCATAATTTATTCCAAATTCAACAGGCGATATTTCGCACGCACTTTCGTTTGGATTTCGTTTATTGCGTTCATAAAATCTGCTGCGGTTGCATTTTTATTCGACGCAACAGCACCAAAAACCTGTGACGCGATGGTGGAAGAATCACCCTCTTTCTTGGCTATCAATGTTGCCATACGGTTTAATTCCACCAAAGACAAATCTGCAAGGTTCGCGGTATTGTTTTTCAAATCCCAGAAAAATGCAGATTGCACAGAATCTTCTATTCTGTTGCGAACGACCAAGCGCGGTGTAATTGAACCGGTAAAACTTACCGTCGTAAACATTGCGTTTATGCGCCCACCCGTCATATCAAGTGCTTGGTTAATATCCAATATTGTCACTTTGCTTGTGTCTGCGATTGATATGCCCGACAATTCCAACTTGGTCACCCACAAATTATTTGTGTTAAAATTGGAAAACTTCCCAAGGTCAGACAAAGTTAACGCACCCGCGATTTCCATTGTTTTCGCGTCCGACGACAGAGAGCCAACACAAGTCGCATTTTTCGTTTCAAACGCACTGTCTATGGTCGTCCGATTAGTAAAGACAACTTTGTCTGCGGCAACACTGATTGATTGCAGTGTTTCATCAAACCCAGCAGCCTTGGCACTTAAATTCGAAACATTTATTACGTCGTGTCCGCCCAAACTTAATCCACTTAACATTGTCGCATCAGATGAATCTTCCGATGGAATCCGCCACAGGTATAATGCGTTATCACGATTTACCGCCGTTGTTCCGACAATACCGTTTGTTGCTTCGACACCCAAATCAATGGTATCCGCGTGCCATGCACCAAATGTTCCGTATGCATGTGTTCCTTCGACAAAACCCATATCACTGCCACCGACCGCGACTATTTCACGTGTGCGCATTGGCGATATTGTGTCATCATTCAAAATAACAACACCCTGTAATGTCGCTTTGCCTGTGGCATCAGACGATTTCAAAATACGCAACTGATATCTATCAGCGTCTTCTTCGACAATAGCTTCTGGTATTCCATATTCAGACAAATCCTTGATATCAACACGTGTTATTGATTTACCGGCAACAATAAGCAATTTGTCGCGATTCATAACGATATAGCGTTCCAGCGCACCCTGAACATCTTGCATTTGGCGTGCCACAGCAATATTTTCAACACGCATAATGGAATCTTCTTGATACCGGAACAAGAACGGCAAAACAACGGCAACGATTGCAACACTCATCAGCAATTCAACCAACATCCCACCGCGTTGGGCCATACTGTCTGAAAAGATGCGACGATTAAAATACATTTGGCCCCCCAGCTGCTTGTGGTGGAACATAACTTTGCCAATCGCTTGTCAGCAATACACCAAACTCTGTTTTAGACGGCATTTTGGGTGTTGTTGCACGCGACAGTGTCAAAACAGAAAAACTTGGTGGTGTAGTTGACGGAAACGACCAATTCCCCAACTTTAATGGCTTGTTGTTGGTTGACACCATCAATTCGCCCGATACCGTAAGTCCAAAATCTTCATAGAATATAATTTCATCAGTTGTTAAGTAAGAGGTATAAACCGAACCAGACTTTATTCCGGTAAAACCACTTATCGTGCGTGCTGAATCAGATTTTAATACAAACTCTCGTCCAACATTTACAGATTCAGTCACCGTTGCACGATCGGCAATAATTCGACCAGATGTCGTATAATTTGCACCATTTAAATTGTCGGCGTATATGTTTCTGAATCCCATAATATCACCAGTCACACGCAAAGAATCAATGGACACATCACCACCCGTCAAATTGGCACCATTGGAAAAGTATATTGATTGCGCCGCCAAATCTTCACTTTTAACAAATGTCGCCGTCGCATCTTGGATTCGCACCGCAGATGCAGAAACCCCACCAATACTTAACATGTCGTTTCCGCCCATATTCAAATCGCGTTGCATAACATTTAATTCATCATCCCCAGATGTGCCACGATGTAAATACTTTGTGTTGTCTTCACCAAACGTGCTGCGGGATATGCGATATATCAAATCACCATGTTCAAAGTCCGGCGCAGTTACCGCCCATGTGCGACCATATGCAACACCGTCTGCACCAACAATCGCGGCATCTTCACCAATATGATGTGCGATATTTGCGACACGCAACATTGGGGAATCTATGTTAAATGCCAAATACACATCTGTAATAGTTGTCCCATGGGAACCATATTTATCAATGAATCCTGCATGCGCACCTTTGGAAATTATTTCCAATTCTTCATCTGTCATACGAATTTGTGCAACATCCGGCCATTCGTCTTGGTTCAGACGAATAAAGTTTAACACAGTGCCACGCAATTCTGTTATCTCGTGCGCGGTTGCCATATCACGAATATTGCGATTGGTTTCAGATATCTGGGAATAAACCAGTGGTGCAGCCATGGCAACAATGGCCATAGACAATATGACCTCTAACGCACTTGCGCCACGATTTACTTCGTCAAAAATGTTCGTTTTAAATACAGCCACTTCTTCCCGCCAACAAGCATTGTTTTATATCTATTCTTTTTTCTATCCGTTGCCAATAAACATACTGGCATATCAGGTATTGCGATAACGAGTGTTGATTATAAATCCCCTGCAAAGAAGAAATTATGGATTTGCAATCAATGGTATTTGCACCACTGTCCGATGGTTTTGCCAATATTTCAAACGCACCGTTATCAAGTGTTGCAACAAAAGCATCTGGCAACAAAGATGTTCCAGCCGGACGAATATCCAACACAACTGCGCCCGAACCACCGCGCGACAAAGCATCGGATGTTTGATCGCGCAATGTAATATTTGATGTATGAATTACATTTGTATCAATACCACTGTTGCTGCTGTATTCTATCTCGTCTGATTCAATATAGGCATCTTGACCACGCGCAACATTTATAAACGAACTGACGTCCAATCTTTCCACACTAAAATTGATTTTACTGGTGACAAGATCGCCATGAACATTCCATTTCGGTGGTCCACTGAACCCTGTTCGTCCCGCCGTCATAGAAAAATTATAAACCGACGCATTGTTCGTTGTTATATTGCCCGTATCGCCATATGCAGATACCGTTTTTCCACTAACCCCACCAACAATTAACGAACCGCGCGTCAAAGCCAGTGCGCTTTCACCGGTTTGTGATTGAAATATGGCTTTATCAGAAACCATAACAGAAATGTTGTTTCGCACCTTGCGTCCAGCTTCGACACCGTTTATGGTCAACAAACCGATTTCTGCACCATCAAATTCACCACGACGCGTTGAAATGCGACCCGCACCCGACAACGCAAAACCACCCATATCTAAATCAACCAAAAAAGCACCCGCATCAACATTTGTTTCATTACGACGCACAACATCAGAATACATATCGTCCAACACAATTCCAATATGCACCGTTTCATCACCCGCATCTGCGGCATAGAATCCGACACGACGCACCAATTCCGCGCGTTTTAATTCATTAAGTTTTCCGCCCCTTAATTCCAAATAAGCAGATACAGATTCTGGGTCTTTATCAATGATCAAAGAAATATCTTGTCCTAGTGCGGTTTTTGGAACAAATCCCAACGGCAATCCATATGGTTCCAGCGTATCAGAAAAAGCATTACCGGAAATTATCGTGCGTTCATATGGCAATCTGTCCACATTTTCCCGAATATATATTCGCGCCGCAGTGGTGGCATTATCAATCTGGCGCGTAGAGGCATACATTAACGCATCATTTTCACGCCCCAACAGTTTTGTTGCGATAAAGGGAATGAACGCGAACAGCAACGTCAGCGCCAATAACGCTTGTAATAAAAAGTTCCCGCGTTCTGTCCGCAAAAGATTCCCTCCTACACCCGTCAGAATAGCAATTGAAAAAAAATATTGCAATCAGTTTTAAGATACACTAATATTGGGTATGTTTAGAGCGCGGACAATGGTAAAAATCCGCATTAATGTTTTCCTTGTATAAAAAGAAAGAACATGCAAAACAAAAAAAATCAAACGTCTAATGTTGGGCAAATGATTCAGCGCTGTCATAAATGGCGCCAGAAAAGAAAACAATATATTGACCAAGCACGTCAGACATCTGACGAAATCGAACGCGAACGCTTGTTGCAAGCGGCGGAACACTATGGTCGTATTGTAAACGCCGAACAAGAAAAGATTGATTCTTCACGTGGTGCAAACGAAAAAATCCCAGATGTTCCACCAGAATCTGTCGATTCTTCCGAAGACGAAGAAATTCCATTACCGGACTTTATTGAAAACCTTAAATAATCGTTTTACGCGATATATTTGTTGTTGAAATTTGAATGCGGTTTGCTATGCTTTTCCCAAAAGGAAGTTTTAGCATGGATACCAGTTATACAGTTTTAGCCCGAAAATACCGCAGTCAAGATTTTCAATCCCTTATTGGACAAGATGTTTTGGTAAAAACACTTACCACCGCAATAAATACGGGACGTATTGCGCATGCCTATATTTTCACAGGTATTCGCGGCACAGGAAAGACCAGCACCGCGCGTATTTTGGCCAAGGCGTTAAACTGTCTTTCATCTGATCGTCCGACTGCGACACCATGCGGGGTTTGTGAAAACTGTCGCGCGATTGCCGCGGGGCAACACATTGATGTTTTGGAAATCGACGCGGCGTCCCATACCGGCGTTGATAATATGCGCGAAATATTGGATGCGGTTCAATATCGTCCAACAAATGGTCGATACAAGGTTTATATTATCGACGAAGTTCACATGCTGTCGCAAAGCGCATTTAATGCGTTGCTTAAAACACTGGAAGAGCCTCCTGCACACGTCATCTTTATTTTGGCAACCACCGAAATTCGCAAGGTGCCTGTCACCATTTTGTCGCGTTGCCAACGTTTTGATTTGGTTCGTGTTCCGGTTGATATTTTAAAGAAGCACTTTGCATGGATTGCCGAACAAGAAAAAATCGAATTGTCTGATGGCGCAAATGAATTGTTGGCGCGTGCGGCGGATGGTTCTGTGCGTGATGGTCTGTCCCTGCTGGACCAAGCGATTGCACAAACCGGCGGTCATGTTGACGAAGCGTCTGTGTTAAATATGTTAAAGCGTGCCGATCGCGGTGTCGTTATGGATGTTATGGAAACTGTTTTAAGTGGTGATACCGCAACCGCACTGGAAAAGATTGACACTATTTATAACAACGGTGCCGATTTATCAATGTTGCTTACCGATATGATGGAATGGACCCATTGGGCAACGCGTATGCATCCGTCTGTTCGTATGGGTGATGTTGCCACTGCACCATATACCGCAGACCAGCGCACCAAGATTCGTGAAATTGATTCACATATTACGTTGAATACACTTTCCAGATTGTGGCAGGTTATGGTTGCATCTGTTCCTGAAATGCAGGCAACCGGGAACCCAAAACAATGTTTTGATATGTTGATTGTGCGCATGATGCATATTGCAGAAATGCCTTCGGTCGCAGAAATAATCAAGAAGCAACCAACGGCACCGGCGGCACCCGCCACAAAACCCACAACAACCGCACCAAAAAATATAACCGTATCAACGGCGGCACAGTTAGCAAGTGAATTGCAATCGGCCAAGGAAATATTGCTGTATTCATACTATACCAACAACATAGAAGTTTCTGATTTTTCAGACGGCAAAATTACATATTTCGACCGCGGCACAGATACCGACTTTGAACACAAATTGTTGATGTGGTTAAACGATAAAACTGGACACACATGGACATTGGTTCGTGAAGAAAAATCTGAACATGTTCAAACGGTGTCTGAACAAAAACGCGAAGAATTAAAATCAGATCCACTTATTGCGGACGCAATGAGTTTGTTTGAAGGTGCCGAAATCGTCGGTTCAACAAAATAATAACTATACGGGGGGAAACATGAAGCAAGAATCTGGTCGTTCCTTGATAGAAATTATCGGGGTGTTGGCAATCGGCACAATTATTTCTGTGGCGGCTGTTAAAATGTATGGTCAAATCCGCGCAAGCCAAACACGCAGTTTGGTTTCCACTGAACTAGAACAGTTGGCAAAAAATGTAAAACTGCTTGCTGGGCCACGCAATTCATACGCGGGCGTTTCCGTTGAATATTTAGTAAAGGCGGGCGCATTAAAATCTGACAAGGCACCGATTGGTGATGACGATTGGTCTGTGGCGCCCAGTTTTGATGAAAAATCTTTTTCCATTAATTTAACCGGATTGTCATCTGGGGAATGTGAATACTTTGCGGTGAAAAAGCAGGCATGGGCAACGACTGTTTTAATCAACGGATACGAAGTGCGTGATACATCTGGTTGTTTTTCAACCAACACAAACCAAGTTTCATTCATAGTTGAATAAAATTGAAAAGATTTACATGCATTTTTTCTGCGTTTCTTTGTGCCACATTGATTGGGTGCGCGACTTATCACAGTCCTGAACGCAGCACATGGCCAAACTATCTGCGAGGGGCAAGTTTTGGCGATATGACCGAAACATCACGCATTGCGAAAAAGCCGGTGTTTATGGGGGCGGGCGGACGACTGATTAGCCAGACCGTTGAACCAAGTGCAAAATCAGAATATGGCGACAAGATAACAAATGATAACGCGTTGGCGGTGGCATATATGTCCGAATTAGAATTCGCACTGTATGATGCATTACGCAAACCCGGCATTTCTGTCCAGCGTGCCGGCACAGATGTCGTTGTGATTTTGGTGCGCGACGCAATAATGGAATTAAACATTGCCGACATTTCCGCAGATGGCGCAGACACATTAAAAACGATTTCAAAAATCTTAAAGAAATATGATGCAACATTTATAGAAATCGCCGGATACACCGATGCAATGCGCGATTCACGTGCGGCGGCGGCGTTGTCTGGCGATATGGCTTCACGCACCGCGGTATTTTTAGCCCAACACGGAATTATTCCCCAACGTCTGTTTGTGGTTGGACGTGGCGCGGCACGCCCCATTGCCGCCCAGGATGACATTGGTCGTCTTACCAATCGACGGGTCGAAATTCGCATTTCGCCGGTGCGCTAAGACGGTCAATTTTCCCCTTTATTTTTATTTTTTTTATTGCTATTGTAGGTCTGAACAAAAACAAAGGAAAGAAAATGGTACAAACAAAAGAAAATTCAGCAACTAAAAAGTATGCAAAAACTGGTATCATTGCGGCTATTGTCGTGGTGGTTGCGATTCTGGGTATTTGGGCGGTTTCCGCGCTCAGTGGTCGTGGGACAGTATCTGTGGACAAAGCGATTGAAAACGTTTCCGCCGAGGCTGTGACCGGTGCCGATTTGCGTATGGCTGTTGTTCGTATGGATGCAATTCAATCTGGCGCACGCGTTTTGCAAGATTTGCGTAAACAACGTGAATCTTTTGAAACAAGATTGCGTGATGAATTGACCGCAGAACAGAAAAAATTGGAAAAAGAAAAAGCCGAAATTGAAAAGTCCCAAGATGTCTTGTCGCGTGATGCGTTGCAACGTCGTGTTGTCGACTATCAAAACCGCGTGACAAAATTGCAACGCGATTTGAATGAACGCGCACAAAGCATCGAAGCGTCTTTCCAAAAAGCATTGGCTGAAATCCAAACAAAACATTTGGACCCAGTTATCGAGGGTATCATTGCCAAAAAGAACTTGTCTTTGGTAATTGATGGCCGTTTCGCACGTATGGGTGCCGGTGTTGAAAACTTGGATATCACAGACGAAGTTGTTTCTGCTTTGGATACCAAGGTGTCCAAAATCAAAATGGAAACACCAAAGGGTTTCTAATCCTATTGTAAAAAACAAGAAACGCCCCGATTGGGGCGTTTTTCATTTGTGTAATATTTTCTTTTATTTTGATAATTCATTGTCTATAATCGGGTTATGTTAAAAATAATTAAATCTTTATTTGCACCGGCCGCCACCAAGATGACCGCCGGACAGTTGGCCGAAAAATTCGGACTGGAATTGCGCGGTGATAAAAACACGCTTGTGCGTGGTGTTGCACCGATCGCGGATGCACGGTCTGGGGAACTGGCGTTCTATTCAACCGAACAAAACAGTAATGCGTTCAAGATTTTGCCAATATCTGTATTGGAAAATACACGCGCATCGGTGATTTTGGTTCAACCTGAAATGGCGAAGCATGCGCCAAAGGGTCGCACATTGTTGATTACCGATACACCGCGTGGCTTTATTGTAAAGATATTGGGTGAAATATATCGTGAAAAACCGCGTTTCGGCATCAGCAACGATGCCCATGTTGAACGTGGTGTGTTTTTCCGTAAAAAAAGCACTGTTTATGTTGGACCATTTGCGGTGATTGAACGTGGCGCTGTGATTGAACCAGATGTCAAGATTTACCCAAATGCCTTTATCGGTCGCAATGTGACAATTGGTCGTGGCACAATCGTTCATTCGGGTGCGCATATTGAAAACGCGACCATCGGTGCCGATTGCGTAATCAATGCAAATGCTACTATCGGCAAAAACGGTTTTGGTTATACCCGTCAAGAAGGGCACAATGTCTTTATTCCACACGTTGGTCGTGTTGTTTTGGGCGATCGCGTTTCTGTGGGATCTTGCACCTGTATCGATCGTGGTGTTATGACCGACACACGCGTTGGTGATGGAACCAAGATTGATAACCTGTGCCAGATTGCACATGGTGTTGTGATTGGTTCTGAATGTTTCTTGGCCGCTGGGGTTGGTTTGGCGGGCGGAACGGTTATTGGCGACCGCACATTGTTGGGCGGCCATGTCGGTATCGCTAACGGTATCCATATCGGTAATGATGTCGAGGTTGGCGCCCAGTCCGGCGTATTCCGCAACATACCGGACGGCGATCGTCAAATGGGCTTCCCTGCGGTATCGGGTATGGAGTTTTGGCGCCAATACGCATGGATTAAAAATAACTATAGAAAACCATCGGGGAAGAAATGATTGACGCACGCGGGATAGAGGCTGTAATTCCACACCGTGGCAATATGCGCATGGTGGACGAAATTCGCGAATACACACCGACCAGTGCGGTCGGTATCAAATACGTCCGCGATGATGAGTTTTGGTGTGCCGGTCATTTTCCGGACAAACCAATTATGCCGGGGGTTTTGCAGATAGAGGCGTTGGCGCAAACTGCATGTTTTTTGGCGTTAAAGCATCTGCATTTAGATAACGGTAAAACTTTGGGCTATTTCACCACAATGGAACGGATTAAGTTTTCACACATGGTGATGCCGGGCGACACATTGGAATTGCATGTTGAATTGGTAATGACAAAGATGCGCCTGTATAAGTTCCATGGAATCGCGATGGTATCTGGCAAAAAAGTTGCCGAAGCCACATTTACCGCGGTTATGGACGACGGCCAAAAATAAAAAAACTGGACAGGTCGGAAAAAATGCTTTAAGATTTGCCCGCCGAAACGATTTGGATGTTTAGCTCAGTTGGCTAGAGCATCTGCTTTACACGCAGAGGGTCAGGGGTTCGAGTCCCTTAACATCCACCATGAATAAGAAAATGCACCGCAAGGTGTATTTTTTTATTCATCATTGGTGTGTTTGGACGAGAACCCCCAGGTTCGACAATGAGTAAGCGAGAACAAGCAATGCGCAGTTCGAGTGCTAACGAATGCCGCACAGGCACCTGTGCCGAGCGAGTCCCTTAACATCCACCACCCGTCTTTGCTAGCGCAAAGCCGCGGTTATGCGGGTTAAGCGTGCAAAGCGGAGTGTCGCGGCGCAGCAAATGCGTTCAACAAAAGAAACTTCCACATCATATACATACTTATTCCTTGCTGTTAAGAACCAGCGAAGCCGGACGCGTTTTTTATTTTTTTTGTCCGCTATTGACAAATGTGTATTTTGTGTTATATTCACAAAAAAACAAACCAAACGGAGATTGGTATGACAACTTTTAACGAAACACTTCAAAAAACTGTTTCTGGTGCAAAAAAAGAGCGCAACAGAGGCTGGACCGTCACTTTTAAGGACGGAACTTGTCGTTTTATTCCACGCGATTTAAAAAAAGGCTTTTTAGCCATCAAACCAGGAAAAGTTATGATTTCTTGCGTTCAACGTTGCAAAGGACCGGACGAAAACGGCATGTGCACTTGGCAACCAAGCGGACAACGCAAACCTTATATATCGAATGTTGTATGTAACAAGCAATTCGTTTATTTTGAAACACCGCGGAAACACAACAGAGAACACCCCAAGATTGAAATTATGAAAAAGCACCGCGCGCGTCGTATCAAGAGTATCGAAGTAATTAAAGACCGTCGTGGTTTGCCCATTGAATTCATATTTGAATTTGAAACGGGCGAAAAGCAAACTGTGCAAAAGTCACAAATCTTGGGACATAACGCAGAAAACATTTGCCAAGCCCCAAGTGCATTTATCGGGTTCCAACTGATTCCATGCGAAGAAGAATGCGGACACAAAGGTGAAACCTGTGTTCATTGCAAAGGCATTCGCAAAGGAACACCATGCGATTGGCAATTTTATTTCTGTCGTAAGTTTCCCGGTCGTCATAGATAAGACCGTCGCAAAAAAGACAAAAAACACCGGCAAATACCGGTGTTTTCTTTTTATATTTTTCATATTGTATTTTTAATTTTTTTCGGCTAATCTTTCATCAGAACAAGAAAGGAGAAAAAATGAAAAAATCATTACCAATTTTGTTGGCAGTTGCAATGTTGGCGGGCTGCACAACCGTAAATCCATATACTGGCGAACAACAAACATCTAAATTGGTTTGGGGCACCGCGCTGGGCACAGCGGCGGGCGCTGCAACGGGTGCTTTGGTTGATAAAAACCATGGTCGTGGCGCATTGATTGGTGCTGCAACCGGCGCAGCCGTCGGTGGTGGCGTTGGATATTATCTTGATACCCAAGAAGCCGAATTGCGTGCAGAACTGGAATCAACCGGCGTTCGCGTTGTTCGTGATTCAGACAGTATCCGCTTGGTCATGCCGGGCAATATCACATTTAACAGCGATTCCGCAGACATCAATTCTGGATTCTATCCGGTGTTGAACTCGGTTGCAAAAGTGTTGAACAAATACAGCAATTCAACCGTTATGGTTATGGGCTATACCGACAGCACAGGCACAGTTGCATACAACCAAACATTGTCGCAACAACGCGCACAATCGGTTGCATCTTACTTAATGGGCCAAGGTGTAAAGTCTTCACGCTTTGAAGTTATGGGCATGGGTATATCAAACCCAATCGCATCCAATTCAACTGCGGCTGGACGTGCACAAAACCGTCGTGTTGAAATCAAAATTGTTCCAAACAAATAATGATGATTTAAAACATAAAAAAACGCCCAATCGGGCGTTTTTTTATTTCTATCTGATGCGGGATTGCAAATACTCCCAATTTTTTACGTTTTTAATATAATCGCGCGCACGTGCAACATCAAACAAATCATTTGTTTTCAATTTTCCTTCGGCGTCAATCCATATCATATCATCGGCAGACGTAACCTGACTTATTTTTGATAAATTATCCGCGATATTTTCAGGGCTTAATCCACCAGAATACCCCATCATC
>JAGCOQ010000045.1 GCA_017642625.1 Alphaproteobacteria bacterium
GCCGTTACGAATAGGAAAGCGACAACGGAACCGTGCCGTTAACGTTTTGATGTTCGGCGTCAATGGTTAACGCGGTGATCGTGTCGGTATATGACGCGTGCGTGCCTGCTTCGTGATCGTGAATTGCTTTTTTCTGCGTGAATCCTTCAACCGCAACCGTCGGGCAAATCAATTGATTTGTTACAACGGGCACATTATGGGCGGCAAAAAGAACATAACCCGAATAATATATTGCGTCGGTTCCGTATGCGTAACATTCGCAACCTATAACGCGAATCATTTTTGTATTGTTAACGGTTAAGAAACAAACGCCGTTTGTTATATTGATCACACAATTTTCAAACGTTCCATTATATGCAAACACTGCGTAATCTTCGACGTTATTCATTGTCATGTTAACACGGCAATTTTTCATATATATTTTCTCAACTGCTTGTGAAAAGAAATTCCCGACATTTGACAATGAAGCGTTTAAATTATAAATTTCTATCGGGTTTGTCGCATAAATGAAATTATTAAAATTGCCCGTGTTAACAAGTGTAATTGGTGAACAGTTAGCAAAATCAAGTATAATTTTTCTATTGCCCCATGCGGTAAACGAAAAAACATATAGCGGATAAACGGGGTTTGTTATTCCAAACGTTCCAAACACATTTACTTTTATTGAACCGTTCGCAGGGATTGCTGCGCGCTTGCTTTCAAGAAATGCCGCCAAATCTTCGTTATCCGTTGCACCGTTGCAAATATAATTATATTCCATTGCTTGATCAATGGGCGTTTTAACCCAACCGCACAATGACGGAACGGCGCGGGTGTCTTGAATCGTAACACTTAACGCGTTGGGCGCAACGGTTACATTTGCTAAACACAACTCAAAAACGCCCGTATCGCTGCTCTTTGCGGGCGGCTGCGGATTTGCCGCGGGTGTTCCCTCACGATAAACAAACGACGCCGCGCGGGTTCCTTCGGTTGTGTCAACATGTAAGAACACGCGATCAATTCGCGAATACGAACCGACGGGCGGAACAACGGCGGGCAATTCATACGCGCTTTCATTGTGTACCCACTTCGAACCACAAATTGCATATCCTGCCGCCACGGTGATAATTAAACCCGCTGCCGTACATTTTAAATCATCATTATTCGAACGACGCACGCCGTCGGTTAAAAATGCAGCATAAAAATCCGTGTATTCGTCCGCGGAATATGTGCGATCATATACGCCTTCAACTTCAAATGCGTTATAAAATCCCGATTTTAAAGCCATGTTGAAAACCTCCGATTATTATTATTTGTTATGTTCCATATTTTGCGTTTATATTATAACCGTTTTCGTCCTGCGTTTCGATAATCTCAATTAAACGGGTGTTTATATACAAATTAATGTCGTTGTCTTGAATCGTTACAATGTCGCCCAAATTGAAATTTGTTTTGTATTTGAAAACGCTATTGTTAATATTAATTTCGCCGTCAAATGTTTGTTGAATCGGAACGCCTGCCAAATCCTGCGCGCCTATTGCCTGCAA
>JAGCOQ010000046.1 GCA_017642625.1 Alphaproteobacteria bacterium
ACATGCCATATTCGCGTGTAAAAATTGACGCCACCGAATCGCGTTCGCCAATGGGTCGCAAAGCAATCAAAATACCATCACTTTCCAATTTCATTTCACCGGCAATTATAGACCATTGAAAAAAATCCCGCGACAAAAAAATCCCGCGCCGAACGCGGGATTAACAAACAACAAAACAAATCTTATTCTGCTTTTGCTTCTTCTGTTGCTGGTTCAGCCGGTGCTTCTGCTGCTGGCTTTTCTTCAGCGGCTTTTTCTTCGGCTGGCTTTTCTGCTGTTTCTTCTTCAACCTTTTTGGTTCCAAAGGTCAAGACTTTACCAGCAACCAATGCGTCAATTTCATCTTGTGTTTGTGCAACATACACTTTCACCGGAACAACGACGTCTGGGTGCAAAGCGATTTTTGTATCAAACGCACCAATCGATTTGATTGGGCTGCCCAACAAGACCTGTGCAGATGAAATATTGACATTTGCAATTTCTTTCAACGCACGTGCAATATCACGTGAAGACACAGAACCATATAATTGACCGGTATCACCCGCTTGGCGAATCATGTGCAACTTTGCATTCTTCACTGCATCAACATGAGATTCTGCTTCTTTCTTGGCTGCGGCTTCGCGTGCGACCAATTCTGCTTTTTTGGCTTCGAACAACGCAACATTTTCGCGTGTCCAACGCATTGCTTTGCCATTTGGCAACAAGAAATTACGTGCAAAACCAGTTTTCACTTCGACCGCGTCGCCGATATTGCCCAATTTTGTAATTTTTTCTGTTAAAATAACTTTCATTTTGTCTGTCCTTTTTTGTTTAAGTTAGGGTTATCACCCAAACATATCCGTAAAATTAATTGTGCGTGGGGATTGGAAGCGTTTGACGACCCGTAGTGTACAAATGCTACATAAGGGACGACAAACGCGACAAGCTCCCACAGAATTGATTTTACCCCAAGTTGTTGCGAACGAATGGCATTAAACCAAGATGACGTGCACGTTTAATGGCGGTTGCCAACGCACGTTGATCTTTCTGGGAAACACCACTGATACGAGATGGAACGATTTTGCCACGTTCTGTGATATAGTGTGACAACATTTTCACATCTTTATAGTCAATAACCTTGCCCTTCAAAGGGTTCGATTTTTTACGATAAATTGCTGCACGAACTGCCATTATTCACCCTCTTCGCTATTCTTTTTCATCATGACGGACGGCGTTGTTGCCAATTCGTCGACACGAACGTTCAAGAAACGGATAACGTCTTCATCGATACGGCTGCGACGTTCCAATTCTGAAATCTGGGTTCCCGGCAATTCAATGTTAAACATAACATAATGAGCCTTGCGATTTTTACGAATGACATAAGCCAAGTTCTTCAATCCCCAGAACTCTGTGGATTTGACATCGCCACCCAATTCTTTAATTACATCGGTATATTTTGCCGCTTTTTCTTTAACCTGCGGTTCGGTCAAGTCCTGGCGGAAAACCAAGACACTTTCGTAATAAGCCATTTTATTTCCTTTGGTTTATACAGCCGACGACCCCATGCCGCCAGCAGGAACGAACTCAATTATGCCTATTTTTTTGATAAAATCAAGTTTTTTTAATATATTTCTCATCAAAAGGCATTATCGATTGTTTTGCCCGAAACGTTCTTCTGTTTGCATAACCCTTTCTTTTGCAAACGAAAACACAAAAGCAAACAAATCTGGTGTCAACTGCCAGGCTCCCCGACTGGACACCACCGATTTATACTTTTCATCAAAATGTAAATAATAATCGTTTCTTTTAGAAGAACACTTAACAGTATACACTTCCCCTTTGCATTGATAATGAGTCTTACACAGGGGATCATATTCAACTCTGCGCGCATTTGATAACCACTCTTTTATCCTAAAAACTTGCCCTTCTTGTTCGCGTCTTTCTATTACCCTCATACACAATCGTTTTGCACCGTCAGATCCCGCCAAAAACTCAACCGGGGTTCCCCCGCGATTCACCTGATACGTCGCCGGTTTCCCCCTATATCTTTCAATAATAAATTCATATTTTATACCGGTGGCCTTGTCAGTCATATCATACGTGGTTACTTTATGAAGAACGGTTCTCTTATTGATTGTTTGTCTACGAGTCCACACAATGCCCACATGATTATTATCGATAACCTCCATAATATGTTTTAACGAAACTTCTTTAGTGTCAACACTCATCACTTTACCTTTTTTATCGACCTGTTCGACCAAACTTGTTCTCTGTCATTGCAACCTTAGATTTTGCGAACTCAAGCACAGTCTGAAACAAATCTGGCGGCAACTGCACATTTATAGAATGAAAATCATAATCGATACCAAATACCCACCGACCCGTCTTGGAAAAGTATAAATAGCCGCACTCACCATCACTGCCTAAAACATATCTGACCGTAAGCAACAATTCTCTTGGGTTTTGGTATTTTGGCCCCGGCCCCAGCACCTTGGTATATCGGGGATCCTGCTCAGTTCTTTTGGCTTTTGACAACTTGTTCATAATCCTAAATGCCGCTTCTTCTTCACTGCGTCTTTCCATCATTTTACACAATTTTTCTTCATCTGACTTGGGCACACTTTCCAATGAAGAACGCCTTACCCAGTTAACTTTCACTGTATACTTTGTCAAATGCCCCCTGCGTTTCTCGATAACAAACTTGTAATCATTACCGTCGTCGTCACGAATGGAATATTCAATCCCTCTTCTAATCCAAATATCCCTTTGGGTTATTGTTCCCCACCATCTGAAACTCAGTGGATTTTTGTCATTATTAATAACTTCCACAATATGTTCAAAAGATTCTTGATTTGGATCCATATTCATCACATTTTCCTTTTGCTTACCCACCGAAACTAACACAAAAATCAAAAAAGGCAACAAAAAACCCAAACATACAAATATTCTTATTAAATAAAGCAATTGACACACATTATTATTTTTTACTACGATTCATTTACAAGAGGGATTGTATGATAAACCCGTTTCACAGAAATCTTAACCGTATGACATTGTTTTTGGCGTTAATTATCGCCGGTGTCGTGCTGTTTTTTGACCCATTTATGCAGATTGCGACCGCAAATGTTATTCTGAACGGCATAATCATTGGCACCGCTATATTCGGGATTGGTTTGTGCTTTGTTCAAATGTTTCGCTTATTGCCGGAACACCGCTGGCTGTATAATTATATGGATGGCAAGCGGGACGGCAAATTGCCCCCACGCGTGTTGCGACCGGTGGCATTGATGTTGCATTCTCGTCCGGCGCGTATTTCCGCGGTGGCGTTAAACAGTATGCTGGATATGATTTTGTTGCGGTTCGAAGATAATCGTGAATCCATCCGCTATATTACCAACACCCTTATCTTTTTGGGATTGTTGGGGACATTTTGGGGCTTGCTTATGACGGTTGGCGGTTTTGCCGAATTGATAAGCGGGCTGGACGTGACGGATGAAACTGTTTTAGAATCTATGCAGTATGGCATGGCGCGCCCATTGGCGGGTATGGCGACCGCGTTCACAAGTTCTATTCTGGGACTTGGTGGCAGTTTGATTGTCGGTTTCTTAGGTCTGCAGATTCAATCGGTTCAAAACGCAATGTTTAACGAAATAGAAGAATACTTTGCGGCGCACACGCACACCGCGACACCGGACGTCACAATGGCACAAATCGGAACGGCGGCACGCGCACTGAACAAAACGGTCCAGCACTTTGACCGAACGGTCGCAAAGTTGAGTTAGGTTTTATGGCGAGGGAGAAAAAAACATGATGAATATTCGCTATCGTGAAAGCACAAACACATGGCCAGGTTTCGTGGATTTGTTTTCCAACCTGGTTATTATTCTTATATTCTTGCTGATTATGTTTGTGTTTTTGTGGACAACCACCAGTGTGTTTAACAAGAAAAGCGGTGCCAAGGCTATCGCGGACCTGCGTGCCGAAACAACTGAACAGGCGCAAACCATTGAACAGATGCGTGCCGATGAACAGGAAGCCCGACGCTTGCTGGTTATGGCGCGTGATGAATTGGAAATATTGGACAACGACCGCAACGAATTGATAAACGAACTTAATGAAACGGATTTAAGTTTAGAAGATTTGGCAAACGCATACGAAGCCAAGATTTCTGAACTGACCCAGCAATTAGATCAGGCAAACACGATAAAGGAACAACTTGCCCAACTGGAACAAGACCGCGCAAAACTTCAGGATGAAATGTCCGCGCAACGCGCCGAATTGACCGAACAAATGGCAAGATTGCAAGCCGCACTGGATGCCGCCGAAGAACGCGCACACGAACAAGAAATTCAATATGTCGAAATGTCGTCGCGCCTGAACAAGGCATTGGCGGACAAGGTTGCTGAATTGAACCAGGCGGCACAATATCAATCCGCTTTCTATCGCGCAATAAAAGATGCGCTGGGCGATCGCACCACTGTTCGCGCCGACGGCGACCGCTTTATAATATCCAGTGATATTTTGTTCAGCAGTGGTTCATACAAATTGTCCCCTGACGGTCAACGGCAATTACAATTAATTGCCAATGTTATCAAGGACTTTGAAAACAAGATTCCGTCGGACATAGATTGGATTGTTCGTGTTGATGGGCATACTGATAAGAAGCCGGTCATTCCGGGAACCCGCGCATACCGCAATAATATGCAGTTGTCTTTGTTGCGTGCGACCGTTGTGGCGAACGAATTGGCGTCAAATGGCGTATCAAAACGCCGTCTGTTGCCAAGTGGTTTTGGCGATTTGTATCCTGTGGAACTGGGTAATTCCCCTGCGGACTTGCAAAAGAACCGCCGTATAGAATTACAGTTAACGAACAGATAATTAAATCAAAAAAAAATCGCCCACACGGGCGATTTTTTAATTTAGATTTTTTCAATGTAATCTATATCTATTTCGGTGTTGAACAGACCATGGTCAACTTCGCCATAGATACGAACAATGTCGGTCGGGCCAACGACCAATCCATGCCACGCATCATCATCTATTTCAACAATAATGGAACCGGTTGAATCTTGAAACAGGTATTTTTCATC
>JAGCOQ010000047.1 GCA_017642625.1 Alphaproteobacteria bacterium
ATAATGTCCGTTACAAAAGCAAAAAAAGCAGAATTAGTTGCTGCATATAAAACAACTGATAAAGACAACGGCGGCAGTGCTGCATCCCAAGTTGCAGTTTTGACTGAACGCATTCGCAATCTGACCGAACATATGAAGAATAATCACAAAGATGAACATTCAAAACGCGGTCTGTTGTTGATGGTTAATCGTCGTAAGAAGTTGTTGGCTTATATCAAGAAGAACAATTCTTCTGAATACGAAGACCTTATTAAGAAATTGGGTCTGCGTAAATAAGAAAACACAGATAAAGAACCCACCGTTTCGGTGGGTTTTTATTTTTCCTGTTTTATTGTCATTCCTGCGCCCCCTGTCATTCCTGCATCCCCCCTGTCATTCCTGCGTAGGCAGGAATAGGGTCTATTAACCCTTTCTCTTTTCTTGGGCTATTTGTTCATCAATTTCCGCTGCTAAATCTTTCCATTCTGGATTCATTGTTTCTATCAACCGATATTTCCACGCGCGTTTCCAATTCTTTAATGCTTTTTCACGCGCAATCGCAACATTTACATCCGTATAGCGTTCATAATAAGCCAATTTATGAATATGTTTCTGTTTGGTAAAACCATCAATCAATTCTAATTTATGTTCATACACACGCCGCCTAAGGTCGTTTGTCATACCAATATACGTTGCCTTGGCTGGTTCATCAAAAAGTATATAAACATAAAAATTATAATCGCGTGACATACGGCAAGCATACGACAAGACGGTGGAACATTCAAGACCCTATTCCTGCCTGCGCAGGAATGACAGAGCAGGGCACCACAACACTATTTTGATTTTTGGTGTGTTTGTGATAGAATATGAAATGAATCCAATGGGGAAGAAAATGAAAAAATATATTGTTTCCTGCACGATTTTATTGCTATGCGCCTGTCAACATAGCGTTATTATACACAGATACCGATTTGAGACCATTGGTGACGCATTTGTTTGCGTAGACAACCAAAGTGATGGTAAATATGATTCTATAACAGATGAAATAATTGAAGAGAATGACGGTAAAATAGTAAATAAGGCTGTTATGGATTCTTATGACGAATGTGTAAGACAACTTCCTCTTCCTGTAAATTTTGTTGAAAAGAAAAAAGATGGAACAACCGTATGTTACGATAAAAACAATAAGATAGAATTACCTATATTATATTGTCAAAAAGACCACAATGTGAGTGTGATGGTTAATGTTGACAACAATATAAGCATGAAACAAATGATGAGTGTTTCACAAAGAAATGCGCTATATTTTTAATTGCAACAATAAAAACACCGGCGATTGCCGGTGTTTTTATTCGTCTTCGTCGTCTGTTTCTGGTTCGGGTTCCGCGGTTGTTTCTTCTTCGTGTTTTTCGGACAAGAACTTTTCCAACCAGTGATTATCAAACTTTAACTTACGCACATCTTCGTTTTTCAACAGACGTTGTTGTAATGGAATTGTCGTTTTAATTCCTTCGACCACGAATTCGTCCAGCGCACGTTCCGCACGCATGATACATGCCGCGCGACTTTGTGCATGCACAATCAGTTTCGCAATCATGGAATCATATGTCGGTGGAATTGTATATCCGGTATAAACCGCGCTGTCCACGCGCACTCCCAAACCGCCCGACGGGGCATACAAAGAAATTGTCCCCGGACAAGGTGTAAAGTTTTCCGGATCTTCGGCATTGATACGAAACTCCATCGCGTGACCATGCGGAATAACGCTTGATTGTGTATAACCCAACTTTTCGCCCGCGGCGACACGAATCTGTTCGCGGACCAAATCAACGCCATAAACCATTTCGGTGACGGGGTGTTCCACTTGCAGGCGCGTGTTCATTTCAAGGAAATAGAATTTGCCGTCTTGGAACATAAACTCGAATGTTCCAACACTGGAATATTTCATCTTTTTCGCGGCCGCTTTGCAGATTTCAATCATATCGTCGCGTTGTTTTTGGGTCAGCGCAGCCGCAGGGCATTCTTCCATAACCTTTTGATTTTTACGCTGCAACGAACAATCGCGTTCACCGAAAATCACAACATTGCCATGCTTGTCACCCAAAACTTGAAACTCTATGTGGCGCGGGTGCAACAGCAATTTTTCCATATACAATGTATCATCATCAAATCCGGCCTTGGCTTCCTGTTTCGTGATATTAAATGCCTCGGTCATTTCGTCCGCCGACATAACCGCACGCATACCGCGACCACCACCACCAGCCGCCGCCTTTAACATAACGGGATATCCGATTTTGTCCGCCCATTTAAGCGCATCTTCGATACTTTTTATTTCGCCGTCCGACCCCGGCACAACCGGCAGACCACATTTGATTGCGGTTTTTTTGGCATTAACCTTGTCGCCCATTTTTTCAATCATTTCTGGCGACGGGCCAATCCAAATCATGCCATGCTGTTCAACCTTTTGTGCAAAGTCAGCACGTTCAGACAAAAATCCATATCCAGGGTGAATTGCATCTGCGTTGGTAAGCAAAGCCGCCGTCAGAATCGCAGATTCATTAAGATAAGAATCGCGCGCCGGTGCCGGCCCAATACATACTGATTCATCAGCCAACTGGACATGCATGGCGTTTTTGTCCGCGGTCGAATAGACCGCAACTGTGCGAATCCCCATATCGCGACAGGCGCGAATTATTCGCAGTGCTATTTCACCGCGATTTGCAATTAAAATCTTTTTTATTTTTGGCATATCTTATTCAATAATAATCAAAGGTTGATCAAATTCCACCGCCGCACCGTCCGCGACCAAGATTTTCTTTACCACACCGTCAACATCTGACTTAATCGGGTTAAAGGTCTTCATCGCCTCGACCAGCGCAACCGTATCGCCGGCATGTATTGTGGAACCAACCTTTACAAATGGTTTTGCGCCCGGTTCAGGTGCCAAATAAGCAACCCCAACCATTGGCGATTTCAATACGTGACCCGTAATTTCAGGTTCGCCAGCAGCGGAGGTTTGTTCCACCGCACCCTTTGGCGCGCCCGTTGCAACGGCCACAGATTGTTTTGATAAATGAATACGTTTTGTGAACAGACCGAACAAATATCGGCGTTCAAAATCAATCTCTGTTATGCCCATGTCGTCCATCTTTTTAGACAGAGATTCCATGGTGCTACTTAAAGACATTTCTATATCCTTATTGTTAATACATAAATCACTATGTCTTGTACCTATAATTTTAGCACACAGCCCCAAAAAGTCAAGGTACAGGGTCATAGCCACACCCACCACCCGGTCGACACCGTAATATTCGCCGCGTGCCCATATAAATGCCCCGAAATGCGCCATATTTAGCGATTGCTTGGGCGGTATATTCACTGCACGACGGGGTAAAACGGCACGCGTTACGCCCACCAACAACGGGGGAAATATTCCGCTGATAGAAGCGCACCATAGATATGGCGGCACGCGCAAAAAGCGACGGTTTATTCTGCATCAGGTGAATTGGGGTTCTTTTTTAATTGGTTCAGCGCACGCGCCATGGCGTCGCGCCCATCGTCCCGCGTTGCGTCCAATATCGCATGGCGGGCGACAAAAACATAGTCCATATCGGGCAACAACAGCCCTTCGTTAAACCGCACCCAATCACGCAACAGACGCTTTGCCCGATTGCGTTGGGTCGCCAATTTAAA
>JAGCOQ010000048.1 GCA_017642625.1 Alphaproteobacteria bacterium
AACCCCGACCCCGATCAAGCCCGCGCCCGACGCGAACCCGACCCCGAACGAATCCGAAACTGTGAAAATGTTAAAAGAGATGCTTGGACTCATGCGGGCGGGGAACGTTAACGGAATCGGGACAAACCCGCCCGCGGAAAAAGACGCCTCGGACATCCTCGCGGAAATCATCGACCCCGAATGACATCTATTATAATAGGAAAAGAGGGAAATAAAAAATGGCAAACAGTTTTACTTTTAACCAGATTGCTACGATTCTGAATACGCTCATGCAGGACGCACAGGGAAGGAGTGGAAACTCAACCCCCGTCGCTCGAAATACAGCCGATTTCGTCACTCAGGCGACGACCGTATTATCGGGCGGTACAGACCCGATTATGAGCAGTCTTACACAGCTAATCGCAAAAACCGTTTTTTCCGTTCGACCGTATCGCGGGAAGTTTCGTCTGTTGGATACATCCCCCCTCGCGTATGGCAATACGGTAAGAAAAGTTACTCCCGTTTTCGTCGATTCGGCTGTCAGTCAACCAATGTTCAATGACCAACCCGCCGACGGTTCCAGTTCCGACCATTGGACAATCAAGCGTCCGAAAGTTCTACAGACCATGTTCAACGGGTTTGAACAGTACATGGTACAAGCCCCTACTGTTTTCGAAGATCAGTTGCGTTCAGCGTTCCGCGGTCCCGACGAACTCGGCGATTTTATCACGTCTCAGGCTGTAGCCGTTCAGAATGAACTCGATCAGCAGAAGGAAACATTGGCGCGGAACACGGTCGCGAATATGATCGGCGCGAAAAATATCGCCGATTCGGCAAGCGTGATTCATTGCCTAACCGAATATAACGCGGAAACAGGACTTTCATTGACCGCGCAGGACGTTTTCAAACCCGCGAACTTTTCCGCGTTCGTTCAGTGGTTTTATGCATTGGTCGAAAAATATTCGGGACTTCTGGAAGAAAGAACCGTTGCGCATCATATGGCATTGACGGGCTATACGATTTTAAGACATACGCCGAAGAAAGAACAGCGTCTTCTTATGTGGCAACCGTTCCTTCAGAAAATTAAAACAATGTCTCTCGCGGGACTGTATCATGAATCCCTGTTGACAATGGATGTAACCGAAGGCGTGAATTATTGGCAGGATTATGAATATCCCGACCGTATTACGGTTACACCGTCCTATACGACAGCCGCGGGCGCGGTCGCAACGGGAGCCGCGCAGACAATGACCGATATTCTCGGCGTATTGTTTGACCGGGAAGCAATGGGAATTAATGTACAGCTTGAAAAAGCGGTTTCAACTCCCATGAACGCAAAAGGACTGTATTACAACACGTTCTATCACATGGCGAAACGTTTCTACAATGACTTGACTGAAAATTGTATCGTTTTCGTTCTCGACTAATGCCCGCTTCTTTCTCTTTACATAGCCCCTAACGGTTAACACGTTAGGGGCAATTTAAAAGGGGTTGTTTTTTATGGCACTAACCGCAACCTTTTATGTATTCTCAAAACGCGAAAATTCAACGAAAGTCCCGCCCGTCGGGACGACAAACACACAATTTTCCGTCGATTTAAAAGAAGGGACGAACGTAACCGAACCGACGTTTTTAATTCTCCCGTCGGCGGGAATTACTGTTTATTCGTTTAATTACGTTCACGTTTCGTCATTCAACCGTTATTATTTTATTCGGGAATGGCGTTGGATGAATGGAATCTGGGAGATTGACTGTATTTGTGATTTGCTCGCAACCTATAAAACCGCTATCGGGAATTCGACCGAATATGTATTGCGTTCCGCGTCGAATTATAACGGTTCTGTTATCGATACGCTGTATCCGATCATAAACAGCGTTTCAACGGGAACAAAAACCATAACGGCGGGCGCGATCAATATTAATGTGAATTCGGGCTATTACGTCGTCGGCGTGATTTCACCCTCGGCGAGTATTTCGGGCGCGGTCGCTTATTATGCGTTCACGTATACGGAATTTAACCAGTTTAAACAGATGCTTTTGAGTTCCGCGTCATGGACGAATGTCCAAGCGTCGGAAATCTCTGAAGATATGCTTAAAACCATTTTTAACCCGTTCCAGTATATCGTTAGCTGTCGTTGGTTCCCGTCCATCCCCGCGGGCTATATCACAAGCGTTGCACAAGTAAAATTTGGTTGGTGGGATTTCACCTGTTCAGCATCGATATTTACAAGCACATTAGCAATTAATAATGATACATTCACCGTAGCATATAGCGACATACCAAAACACCCGAAAGCATCAACACGCGGTAACTATCTTAATAAACGCCCGTTTACTGAATACTATTTGATTATGGCACCCTATGGAATTATCGAAATTCCAGATAATATCGTCGGGAGTTCGGGCGGGTTGACTTTTGTTAATACGACCGACTTTTTTACGGGAGACTGTACGCTTTCTATTTTCCTGACCTCAAACCTCGCGCCCGTCATTACCGCAAACGGTAAAATCGGCGTAGACATCCAAATCGCTCAGGTATCGTCAAACCCGCTCGCGGGTATCAATGCAATCGGGCAAGGTATCGGCGCGGTTGCGGGAAATATCCTAACAGGAAACGCGGGCGGGGCGATCATGAACGCGATAACGGGTATTGCGTCGGCGGTCGAACAATCCGCGCCAACCGTTCAAACGGGCGGGGGAACGGGCGCGTTTTCCGATATCTGCAAATTCGGCGGGAGTTGCTATTTATCCGCAAAATTTTATGACGTCGCGGACGAAGACGTTTCACAACTCGGTCGCCCGTTATGTCAAGCGAAACAGATTAGTACATTATCGGGTTATATAAAAGTTGCCGACGCGGATATCGCAGTCGTCGCAACACTGGAAGAACAAAGACAAATCAAAGCGTATATGGAAAACGGTTTTTTCTATGAATAGGTGATTATATGGCATGGATAGAACCGGGCGATAGAAATCTAAACAGTTCCGAAATGGATAACAACGCCCTAGAATGTTACAATTTTTTCAGTTCTCTTTCTCCTGCATGGACAGTCGAAAGCATATCTGCTTTATGCGGAAATATGCAGAGAGAGAGTACAATCAATCCTCAACGGGTGAATCCTAATTCGGGGGCGTATGGTTTAACTCAATGGATAGGCAATAAAACTAAAATGCAGAATTGGTGTTCTAATAACGGATACCAGTATGACAGCGGAGTTGGACAAACGCACTATATAGAATGGGAACGGGGGCACCCCGGACCGAATCAGTCAGATCAATGGTACGCTACGGCAACGTATAATTTATCTTTTTCGGATTTCGCCTATAACAGTAATAACGAAAGTCTAGACTATCTAACGGCTTCATTTAAATATTGTTATGAGCGAAACGCGGGCGACGATGTAGCACAAAGACAACAATACGCCCGTCACTATTACGAACTGTTCACAGGTCAACCCCCCGCGGGCGGGTTCAGTTTTAAAAAATTAATCGGGGGGATTCTGAAACCTACTTATTATTTACCGTTTACCAAGTTTAAAAATTGAGGTGGAAATATGGATAGACCGCCGTTCACGTATGATTATTTAAACGCTGTTGATTCACAGATACCTAATTCATTTTTACATATACATAACACGGGCGTTTCACGATTTTTTAAACGTCTTCTAATGCTCGACTGTATTTCTGTTTTCGATTGGACGTTACCCGACCATTGGGACGCTGATTACTTCAGATATGTTGTTATGGGGTTCGGTTGGGCGGTCATATTTAAAACGAACCTGTTCGGCGTGATTCCGCAGTGGGGGACGCTGTCAGGAATGAATGTTTTCTATCGACCCATCCGCGCAATTGTAACAAACCCGCTTCTAAATTCGCGGGAATTGACGATTAATAAAAATTGCGTTGTTCTGAAACTCTCCCCTGATTATAAAGGGGTTTCCGACATCGTCGATTATTATGGCGACCTTCTCGCACTTTGTTATGAATCATTGGCGGTCAATATCTTAAATTCGCGTTTGGCATATGTCGTCGGCGTAAACGGAAAAGCAGAAGCAGAAACCTTTAAAGCCTTGTACGATGAAATCGCAAGCGGTAAGCCCGCAGTCGTTCGGCGGGAAACCAAATCGGCGGGACAATTGGGGAAATCATTTTCAGATCAATGGGAAACATTTCTCCAGAACGTCGGGCAAAACTTTATCGCGCCCGAAATGCTCGATTCACTAAACCAGATACGCGACGAATTTTTAACAGTAATCGGAATTCCTAACCTGTCCGAACGGAAAAAAGAACGCGTGAATCAAATTGATTCCGAACGAAATACGTTTGAAACAAAAACAAAAATAGATTTATGGCTTGAAGAACTCCAGAAGGGAATAGATCAATCAATACAAATGTTTCCCGAACTGGAAGGGACTTTTTCAGTCAAAAAACGATTTGAAGAGGTGAAAAACAATGCGCGTGAAAATGTCGCTTCTAGCATTATTCAACTATGACAATGACCTTTTCGATTCGTTCTCTCTCCCCGACGGAATCGACGCAAATATCCTGTTCCCCCTTCTTTTAACGGAAACCGCGGATTTATCCGTTATTTATCCCGAACCCGAATTGCTAAAAAGTATTATAGGGGCATGGAGTGAAAGAAAAACGCCGATTTGGCAAAAACTTTTCGATTCGACAAATTTCGAATATAACCCGATTCATAACTATGACAGAACAGAAAACAGAATTCTAAACGTTGCTCATAATGGATACGTTGAAAATACAGGAACCGTCGGGAACGTTCAGAATGATATAGAATTAACGGGCGATAACGGAACAAATTCCAATACTTTAACCGATACGGGAACGCTCGGCACTTCTGGAATGTCAAGGGATACCGCCAAACGAACGGGAACCGTTACAGACGCGAAAACGGGCTATAACTCGGCAACTTTTCAAGATACAGATAAACAGACGAACGATTTAACCGACGAAAACGGGCATACAGATACAACAACCGAAACACGGAATTTAAAAACCGAATCGGAACAAACGCTGAATACATCTCATTCAAGAAACGGTTTTTCAAACAGCACACGAACCGACAACACGAAAGAATCCAGAAATTTAAATGATTCGCATATTGAAACCATACATTCATTCGGAAATATCGGCGTGATGTCAACGCAGGAATTAATCGAACGTACAAGGAAAATTGATAAATTTGACGTCTATTCGGTTATAATTGATGATTTCGTCGACTATTTCTGTGTAGGAATCTATTAAAGGGGGATGATACAATGTTTATACGTTATCCGTATTCCGACCTGTACGCGCTGAATCTGGATTGGATTCTACAAAAAATAACGGAATTCGAACAAAACAACGCGGATGTAGAAGCGTTAATCGATTCGCTCGGAACCGTCGTAAACAGCGTAAACGGGCAATCGGGAGATGTAACAATAACAGACGCAATGATAGCGGGGGCAAAACTCGGCGCGGTATATGTCGCCCCGAATGTTCCATGGACGAATATAGTATCTAATATCACTACATTATATAATAGCGGTATAAGAATCGTAGTATGCGGGGCGAACAACCGCGAATTGTATGTTTTGTTTATGTCGGGTTCCAGTGTTAATTATGCGAGGTATAACCCGCTCGGGAGTGCGTCAACTTTCGTCGAATCTGTCAACGGGCAAAGCGGGGCGGTATCAATCACAGATTCGATGATTAACGCGACCGATATTAATATATTTGATTGGGCCGACCCTTCGGAAACCATATCAGATTATACTCCCGCTAATCTCTTGGCATTATATGATAACGGTGTTCGCGTTATTTTCACGCAAAACAGTTTTGGCGATTATGCTAATATGTACGCGCTTTATAAATCGGGCGGGACTGTATCCTATGTTGCATATGAACCGACATCCGCGGTCGCGGGCGTCCTGTCAGTTAATGGGATGTCGGGCGCGGTAACACTAACCCCCGCTGATATCGGCGCGGTTCCTACTACAACAACCGTAAACGGAAACCCGCTTTCATCCGACGTCATACTAACCGCGGGCGATGTCGGCGCGGTTCCTACTACACGAACCGTCAATAATAAAGCACTCTCAACAAATATCACGCTGAACGCGGGAGACGTCGGCGCGGTTCCTACGACGCGAACCGTCAATAATAAAGCACTCTCAACAAATATCACGCTGAACGCGGGAGACGTTGGCGCGGTTCCTACGACGCGAACAATTAACGGTCAGGGACTCGCGGGAGACGTAACACTTGAGGCAACAGATATCGAATCGGGTATCATGACACCAGGAAATACTATTGCTCAGGATTTGACAGAATTAAAAACGTTCGACGAACAGATAATACTTAAATATTTACCTCAAATAATGTCGACAACAATTGTTAATGCTTCAGATGCAACTAAAAATTTAATACAAAGAAATATCATCCCCGGCGACGGAATGTACTTTATTCAACTAGCAACGCAGACCACACAAACGAATGCTGTATCAATGTATTATTTGAGACGTTATAACAATAACTTTTATGTCACTCCTATTTTTGAAGGAACAAGCAACCAATGCCCGCGTATTAATTCTTCGGGAGTCCTAACACTCAACGGAGTAACTCCAAATAACAACGTAATAAAAATTTGTGTGCAATCGGTTTATCTGCCATAAAGGAGGTAAAACATGGCTTTTACAGTTATACATGATACGAATACAAGCGGAACTTTCGCGACTTCAATGTCTAGTCAAACAACCTATAAAAACGCGCTCGACAAGTTATATGAAATGGCGAAGACCGATTTAGGAAACGTGAACGTATCATATTCTATGGTAAAAATTCAGAATCAAGAAGGGTTTATTCTTAAAGTGGAACAATGTAAACCGCTGATAATTGATTAAACAATTTCATAAATTTTCAACTTGCCTACAAACATATAAACGTAGGCAAGTTTTTTATTAACCTGTGTATAACTACACCATGTTATTAACCTGTGTATAACTACGCCATGTTATTAACCTGTGGATAACTGGGGAAAATTGTTA
>JAGCOQ010000049.1 GCA_017642625.1 Alphaproteobacteria bacterium
CCATATCGCGCCCGCGCCAAGTTTATTGAAAACACCAAGACACGCAACGCCTTGAAGAAAAACAGCACAACAAATATGTATGCGACACTGACCAGCGATCCAGACGGATACACCACGAACAGCAATCCCAACACAATATTTATCAAACCAAACACAACATCAATGCCGCCACCACCGGTATCACTGGTTGTGATAAAACCACACATCAGGCGATACAGACCAAATGCCAACAAAGCAAACCCAATTATATATGTAAATATTGTTAAAACCAGCACCGGTCGCACGAACAAAACCGCCGCGGCCCCAACGAACAACAACGCTTCGCAGACAAGCAGTGGTGCGCCCTTGTTATACATACGATTGATTGATGCGATAATCGGATTACGCGGTTGTTGTTTTTCCCGCGGTGCGCGTTTCACACGCGTTGCACGCACAGTTGTTTTTTCAGATGTTTTTGATGATTTTTTTGTGTTTACCATGTTGCCCCACCCCCATCATTACACAGCAAATATTTTAGCATTTTTCACAACTGCGTTCAAGCGGATAAAAAACAAAACGAAATATTTGCATTTACAAAAAATGGTGTTATAATGGCGGACATTCGGGGCGTAGCTCAGCCTGGTAGAGTGCTTGCTTTGGGAGCAAGATGTCGGAGGTTCGAACCCTCTCGCCCCGACCATGATTTTAGATTTTTTATTTGTTTGGTAATTATGTCATTTATTTCCGCTGTTCTTATCAATGCCACTTGGACTTTTGCTTTACTTGAACTGATTCGTCATATCCAAGACAAACCAGATAAAAAAATAGAACAACGCAAACAAACCCAGGAACGCGTTGCCAAGGCGATTAACCAAGATGATTTTTCAGTTCTTGATTATTTGATGGATGTTGAACATATGTCCGAACGCAACAAAGTGTGGTATGAAATTTACAAACGGTACGGCAGTCGGAACCATACTTGGCAGGATTTTCGGGATATGTTTAACGATAATTTGGTCGATGCATGTAAAACCGTAAGAAACTGGAAAACATGGGATCAAATAAATGCCTTGCGGGACGAAGCATTCAGAACGCAGATTCCAAAACTTTCACACTTGTTGAAAAAATATAATATACACCAAATAAACGATGAAAACTATCAACAATTTGAAACGAAATATCCAGATTTGTATGTGACCTTTAAAACGTTTTTAACTATGACTTATACGGCATGCCCAAACTATTGTACATATAACCCCAAAGTCGCAAAATTAAATCGTAAATACAAAGGCAAAGTCCAAGAAGCGTCCGAATGTGCACAATTTACCAGAAAAATGGACAAATTTATCGATTTACGAAATGCCGATTTTGTTGTTGGCGAACGCATTGAAAACTATTACAGAATCTTGATAAGCATGCCATATATTGTGTGTCAAATGCAGGACGAAACATTACCAGTCACCAGAAAAATTGAAATTGCACATAAAATCCTGAATAAAAGTGCCGAAATTCATGGCGCCCCAATGGGACCGGTCAAACCTGGGGGACACCCTAAGTACTATGGGACCTATGTGCTTGCAACCAATTCTATAATTCTTCATAAAAAATATCTTACCCCACTTAATTTGTGGCAAGCGCTGTATACCATAATTCACGAAGATACCCACAGGATTGACTATCATAATCCAGATATTGGGCTGTTGGGGGCTCAAATTATGGAATTAGTTCCAGATATGTACCTTTATCATGAAAACGAGCTGTACTTTAAAAATCCAGTGGAACAAACCGCACTTTATATTGACAATATTGTCTGGACGGCACTGCAACAAATGATTTTGCAAAACGAAAAATAAAACCGCCAGTTTGGCGGGTTTATTTTTGTCGCGACATATCCTTTATTGCGGTCCCCAAATTTGCCCAAGTCAATGAACGCAAATAATTGACCGCATCTTCGCTTTGTTTTGGCGGTTGCGCAGTACACCAACGATATTTTTCCCCCCAAGACAATTCCAGTGCATGACAGCACCCGACACAAGCCGGTTCAAGCAATGTATCACTTACGCTATACAAATCGCCAGAATGCACACTATGATAATTTTCACATTTGGTTATCCCCAAACAACGCGGGAAAGTCTGATTGACTAGTTCAATAAACTCTTGCTTGCTGTATGTTTCTGCCATTACAAATCCCCCCTTTTCAACCCAAGCACACTAGCACACAAAAAAAACGCAAGTCAAACATATTTGTTTTGATTTTTATTGACAATTTATGTTCCAGTGGTAAGTTTTTATTAAGATTCAAAGGAAACAAGATGACAGACAAAGAACGCAAAATTGCCGACGAAGCCCGAAACTTGATATTAAATTATCCATTACGACTAATTCATTGCGCCACAGATTACCGCATCGTAACCATCGGACGGCTGCAAATTGAAAACTTGGATTGGTATTTGCAACCCGAGATGTCAAGACAAGTCACAACTTATCTTCAATGGGATCCATATGATGCCATGTCCCCGAAACCATTTAATCTAAATGCAGGTAAATTTAAACCGTCAAAATATGGATTAAGTTATCGCGAGAAACCTTTGACAGTTGCGACACAAAATCCACTGTGGAAAATAGGAACCCCAAGGAAAGACCAAGACCGTATAATGATGGAAGAAATGAACCGGATGAAAAAAGAAGGTGCCAGAACCTGCAAAGACGGATTGGAAATCACGCCGACATCACCGTTATGGAAAACCGTAGATTTGTTATCAACTAATGCCCTGAACACATTCAGGAAATCAATTATAGAAAACATAAAATCTTTGGAAAAAGATGGTACCAAATATAACGATGAAGAGTTATGGGATGCCGGTGTTCCAGTCACTTTTTCATTAGTCAAAATCATAAACGATTTATACATGCAATTAACAAGATAATAAAAACGCCACATTATGTGGCGTTTTTATTTTCCACTTGTATGAATCCAGTCAAAAGTTTTAATATATCTATGATGGCAAGGAAAGTTCTTATTTTTATGGCTATGGCTATTGCGACCGTTGGCGCAGACGCGGCGTCTGTGCGTGGCGTTTCAACCGCATCCCGCACCAGTCGCCCAACCGCACAAAGCCAAACCGCCAATCCAGCCAGCAGTTATACATATAACTATATGTATCCCTACTTGAACAATCAGATGAAAACGACACTGCAACCGGCTGATGCGACTTCGCCGTCCACCAGCCCGATTAATGCAGTTGTCCGCACCGAACAATTATCGGCACCGCGTCGCGTTGTTCCCCGCACTGCGAAACAAACAAATACTGTGGGAACAACCACAACAACAGCACGCGCCGCAGCGACCCCAAATACAAATCGTCGCGTTGTTGCGCGGGCGGCGACAAATGGGACCACAAACAACACTCAGCGCGCGGTCGTTTCGCGCAAACGCCCCGTTGCAGATACAGATGATTCTTCGCGTTTGGAAACGACATATCTGTATCGTTCCGCAGCCAATGCCGCCGAAAACACAGCAAATATACAATCAATTTCGTCGGCGCGTTGCTTGACGGACTATACCGAGTGCATGGATCGGTATTGTGTTCGTGAAAATGCAAAATATAATCGTTGCTTTTGCAGTGCAAAGTTATCCCAAATTGATGCCACTTACCAGCCCGCGCTGGAATCGCTGATTAAACAAATCATAGAATTAAAAAACGGCAGTTCGTCATGGTCTGATGAAGAAATGAACGAATATTGGATGGAAAAAATCGGAAAGTATACCGGCGACAATTCATGGCAAAAGATTGACGACCTTTTGAATATCGACTGGGCATCAACGGAAAATCGCACGCGCGGTCAAAACGCGTTCGTGACAGGACATGATTTTTGTGTCCAGCATTTACGTGGCTGTTTCTATATGGCTTCTAATTTGCGTGATGCATATCGGGCTAATATTAACTCTGATTGCTCGGCTTATGAAACTTCTTTGCAGCGATTAAAAGATGCCGCCGAATCCGTAATAGAGGCATACAAAGAATGATTACACACTTTATGGGAATCGAATATGGACATGGTGCGCGCGCCATCCCAATGGATGGTGGACCGGCGTTGGCACCCATGGCGGTTAAAAAAATGTTTTCCAACCTCAAATGGACGGTGGTAACACCATTACCGGTTGATATTGCCGCGTGTGCAGCCGACCGTTTTGGCGAAAACACCCCTGTTCAAATCGACATTTACAACAACACACCACGCGAAAGACACATCATGATTGGGGGTGACCACTCGGTCAATTTTGGTCATTTTGCAGCGCTGGCCGACCAAATACCAAATTCTGATTTGTGCATGGTTTATATTGATGCGCATTTTGATATTCATAACCCTGAAACTTCACGCGCCCAAGCGTCCGGTTCGCCACACGGATGTAATGTTCGCGCCCTTATGGGTGATGGTGATGCGCGTTGGATGGCGATTCCAAAAAAGAAACCGTCGCTGAAACCCGAAAATATGTTCTATTTGGGTGTTCGTTCATTTGAACCCGCCGAAATAGAATTTGTCCACGAACAAAATATCTTTGTACGACATGCCGACCAATTACAAACAATGGAATCGGTACGCGAAGCGGTTAAAACTGTGCGCGACAAAATCGGCGACCGCCCGTTTGTTATGTCCTTTGACTTTGATGGCATTGATCCAAAATATTTTCCAGATGTTTGGGTGCCCGAACAAAATGGGCTAAGTTTGGATGCCGTAACCTATATGGTTGATGCGTTCAAGGATGCTTATGGCATTGAATTTGTCGAATATGCGCCAAATGGTGATGCCGAATCTGCGGACATTGTGCGCCGATTGATTACGATTGCAATGAATCAGTAATCGCCCCGCTCCATATTTTCACACATCAAATTATGCCGATAAATGTTGCGTGCTAAATCGTCGCTTATTGTATTCCAATCAGATTCATGACCATAAATCTTTTGACACACAATTGGTGTGCACGCACTATTCTGTAATTGTGTATCTTTCGCGCAGGACGCGACGAATACCGCTAATACTGGTACGAAATACCGCATCATTTGTTTCCCCTACAATTTTTGTATCAACACTTATTCGTTCCACATTTGCGTTGGCGACATGTTCGCGACACTTTATGTTTGCAACATGTCCACCAACAAAATAAGACAAAAAAATTGCGGTCACAATCAGTGCCGCACAATAAAACCGTATCATATTAAACCCGCTGCTTATTCAATCCAAATCTGAACATCTGTATTTTTATTTGATGCCAGTTCTTTATTGTTCCCCGAATCCTTTTTAGGCACCGCGTTATCAACAAACATTGTTCCAACAGGTTTGTCGTCTGTATACAAAACAACATCTTTTGAATCAACCGCGACCTGTTCTATTTCGTATTGTTCCGGTGCAAAAATACCCTTGGTTGCGACAAAAGCAGCCGCCACAACAACAGCGAAACCAAAAGTCAAAAAAATGATTTTTTTATAACTCATAATTACTGCCATATATGCAATATTATATCACATATATGGCAATAAACAACTTTTTGTAAAGATTTTTTATTGATTCATAGAACCAAAGAAGTCGTCATTTGTCTTGGTCAAACGCAACTTATCCAACAAGAACTCCATGGCTTCCAACGTTCCCATCGGGTTGATAATGCGACGCAGGACATACATTTTTGACAACGTATCTTTGCCAACCAACAAATCTTCCTTTCGCGTGCCGGACTTGGTAATATCAATTGCTGGATAAACACGTTTATCAGACAACTTTCTGTCCAAAATAATTTCACTGTTACCGGTTCCTTTGAACTCTTCGAAAACAACTTCGTCCATCTTGGAACCCGTATCAATCAACGCGGTCGCGATAATGGTCAAAGAACCACCGCCCTCTATATTACGTGCGGCACCAAAGAAACGTTTCGGACGTTGCAACGCATACGCGTCAACACCACCAGTCAAAACCTTGCCCGACGACGGAACGCATGTGTTATACGCACGGCCCAAACGCGTGATGGAATCCAACAGAATCACAACATCTTGACCAGCTTCGACCAAACGTTTTGCTTTCTCGATAACCATTTCAGCAACTTGAATATGGCGTGTTGCCGGTTCGTCAAATGTAGATGAAATAACCTCGCCCTTTACACTGCGTTGCATATCGGTCACTTCTTCGGGACGTTCGTCAATCAACAACACAATCAACTTTACATCTGGGTAATTTGTCGCGATAGAGTGCGCGATATTCTGCAACATAACGGTTTTACCGGTGCGCGGTGGCGCAACAATCAGCGAACGTTGCCCTTTACCCGTCGGGGAAATCAAATCGATAACACGCGCAGACAGGTTGCGCCCCTTATCCTTGTCATCTGGCACTTCCATTTTTAACATTTCGTCTGGATACAACGGTGTCATATCGTCAAACGAAACACGATGACGCAGTTTTTCAGGATCGCCGCCATTTACACGTTCAATTGTTTCCAACGCGAAATAACGTTCAGATTCATTTTGTGGCGCTTGGATTTGCCCTTCGACATAATCGCCGGTTTTCAAACCATACTTTTTAATCAAGTTCGGCGACACATACAAATCATCTGGTCCCGCCAAATAATTAGATTCCGGCGCGCGCAGGAAACCAAAACCGTCCTGCATACGTTCCAAAACACCATCACCAATAAGCGTGATTTTTTTGTCGGCGGCATAAACACGCATAACAGCAAAGCGCAGTTGTTGCACGTTCAACTGTGATGGGTTTTCAATGCCCATATCTTCTGCCATTTTTAACAGTTGTTGTGGCGATTTCGCCTTTAACTCATTTATATGCATAAATTATCCTTTTGGAAATCGGGTCTCTTGTGCGAATGCACCCCGTTTGTTTTTAGATACGGCTATTATAGTATAAATTGACAAAAAAGTCAAGGGGGCAAAACATTTCTCCGCTTTTTTTCTTGATTTCATTGATTTTTTTTGGTCGAATTAATCACATATGATTAACATATATATCTATAATAACCGAAAGGAAAGACCATGGCAGGCAGTATAAATAAAGTGATATTAGTTGGTAATGTTGGACAAGATCCACAAGTGCGTTCTATGCAAAGTGGACAAAAAGTGGTCAGTTTTTCGCTGGCAACATCTGATCGTTGGCGCGACCGCGCAACCGGCGAACAAAAGGAACAAACAGAATGGCATCGTGTCGTTGTGTTCAATCCTAATTTGGTAGAGGTTGCAGAACGCATGTTGCAGAAAGGAACAAAATTGTATATCGAAGGTTCCCTGCGCACACGCAAATGGCAAAATCAACAAGGTGCTGATACATTTACAACCGAAGTCGTTTTGAATCCATATGCGGGTCAAATGGTTATCTTAAGCGGTGCCAAGACAATGGACGGCGCACCCGCCGAATCAACACCTGCACAACCACGCGAAGAAGTGACACCAGCACAAATTGATGACGATATTCCATTTTAATGCACAGGAAATGTTTATAAAAAATCACCGCGGTTGCGGTGATTTTTTTATCTCTATGTGCCCTCTTCTTCGTCGGGTTCTTCGTCCTCGTCTTCGTCAACGGCATTCAAATCAATTTCTTTTGGCACGCCCAAAATATCTTCGATTTTATCGGATGCGGCCTCAAGATCAATCTTATGCAACACTGCAAATTCTTGCGCCATACGTTCCAACGCACGCAAATACAACTGGCGCGCAGAAAAGGTCATTGTGTCCGTTGCGCTGCGACGTTGCAGGTCGCGAACAACCTCGGCCAATTTCATGGGGTCGCCCGAATTAATATTTTCTTCATATTGCTGTGCACGACGCGCCCAAATCATACGCTTGGCACCGGCCTTACCCTTGGCAGATGCGATTGCTTCATCCATCTTTTTAACAGATGTCAACGGACGCAGACCAGAAATCTCGGCACGATCAACAGGAACGCGCAATGTCATATGATTGCGTTCAAAATCAATCACCAACATTTTAATTTTTTGACCGGCGATTGTCTGTTCTTCTATACGCAACAACTTACCAACGCCTTGGGTTGGATAAACGACATATTGCCCCGTTTTAAAATCTAACTTTTTACTTGGCATAAAAACACCCTTTACAAGTTGCCATTCTCCCTGTCCCATACATTATAACACAAAAAACCCGAAAAACAAATATTTGACACAAAAAAAATAATGGGGGAATAAATACCCCCATTTTTAATCCAACCCAAACCCATTATCGTGGCAACCGACGCATAGTGCCGGTGCGGCGCACACTGGACTTCATAACCGTGTTTACACCGCCACTGTTGGCCTTGGCGCAAACCCATTCGCCATCAACCAAAATAGCCGATTCGCCGTTTGTGCATTCTGGTTTTTCCAAACGCCATGCAAAGCAAGAACCCTTTTGATACGCCTTGTAGGTCGAACCATCGTCACTGCCACGCACATAAATCCCCAAATTTGGTTCCCAAACGCCCGCAGGTTCCCCAGCGCACCATTTGCGTTCACCAAAACATTCGATACTGGTGCTGCCATCAAACACTTCGGACAAAACATCAACATAAGCCGTTGCGACTTTGTCACCGGAACCCATTGCCTTGTTTGTTTCCAAATCGCGACACCACAATTTCTTGCACTCTTTCGCGTTTATGCCATCAATCTTGTTATGTGAAGCCAAAACATAGCCCGCACCACATGAAAACGACGCCGTATTGCCCGCGGCAAAAACCGGCGAAATTGCAAAGCATAAAACGAACAAGGAATAAAATAGTTTTTTCATAATCTTTCTCTCTTGTTATTTTATTTTACACTATTTTAAGACAAATTCCAAATGTTTTTATTGCCCCAGACCTGCCGGCGAAAAACGTCCGATATTGTTGAACAATTCTTCGATGGCGTTAAGTTCGATTGCCGCTGGGATTTCTGTTTCATCATCTGAAACGCGCACATCTGGCAAATCGTCATCATGCAAAATCTGAATCTTTTTGACCGCGTTGCCATTTACCCACGCCAACAAAACTGTTTTGTCGGTAAAGGTATGTTTTAACGGCCCACGGAAGTTTTCATCTGCGCCATAGTAAACCCACACTTCGTCCCCATACAGTGTTTTTGTTTGTGGCGCCCCAACTTTATCCATCAATTGCGCGGTTGTTTTTATTGTCGCAACATCTTCATCAATCGTTTTTGGAAAAACATATCCGCGATGCTTGGTTTGGAAAGTACAAGCCGCCAACAACACCATTACAAAAATCATCAATATTTTTTTCATAACTTATCCTTCACCGTTTTCTTTAATTGGATTATTCGCATCCAGCGCAAATTTTGCAATATATTTCTTTAACTCATCCTTGTATCGATTATTGACCTTGGCGGTTTCAACCAGTTTATCGAAGTTCGGATTCACCGCACGCGCCGCACTAAAACGACTTTCGGTTTTAAGGAAGTCTTCCAATGGCATTGGATTATCCAACGAAGAATCCATCGTCAACGGCGATTTTCCGTCCAGTGCAAGCCGCGGATCAAAACGATACAGTGGCCACGCGCCCGTATTTACCAACATTTGTTGGTGTTCTGCACCGTTTTGCAGTGCGAATCCATGCGCGATACATGGCGCATACGCCAATATGATTGACGGGCCGTTGAAAGATTCCGCTTCACGAAAAGCACGAATCGCCTGGGCTTGATTTGCCCCCAGTGCAATTTGCGCCACATACGCGCCCGACATCATGGCAATCATACCCAAATCTTTTTTGGCGTGCTCTTTACCACCAATCGCGAATTTCATAGACGCGCCAAACGGTGTTGACTTTGATTGCTGACCACCTGTATTTGAATAACCTTCGGTATCCAAAACCAAGATATTTACATTTTCACCACTGTGCAAAATGTGATCCAGACCACCATAGCCAATATCATACGCCCAACCGTCGCCACCAACAATCCAGACTGATTTATCAACAATCGCGTCCAGCAAACTTTCCGCACTGCGCGCCCGCGGATTTTTCGACCGCGCCAAACGCTTGCGCAAAGATTCCACCGTTTTGCGTTGTTTCGTGACATCTGTTTCAGCAAATATTTTTTCGACATTTGGCGTTTTCAGTTCAAACAAAACATTCTTTAACGCATCACGTTTTTGATTCAGCGCAAGTCGCATACCTAAACCATATTCAGCGTTGTCTTCGAATAACGAATTAGACCACGCCGGCCCACGCCCGTTTTCATCCGTTGTCCATGGTGTCGTCGGCAGGTTTCCACCATAAATAGACGAACATCCCGTCGCATTTGCAACAACCATGCGGTCACCGAACAAGCGCGCCATCAACTTTACATACGGCGTTTCGCCACATCCCGCACATGCACCCGAAAACTCAAAATAATGTGGCAACAATTCAACATGCTTTGGAATATTCAGATTTAATTTTTCGCGTGGCATATCGGGCAACTTTACCGCGGCATCAAACGCGGATTGGGTTTCACGCGCTTCGGTCATTGATTTCAACGACAATGCATGAACCGGACAATTTTTCACACAAACATTACAGCCCGTACAATCCGCCGGCGAAATGTTCAGTGTGTAATACATGTTCGACCCCAGTTCCGGCGTTTTCATAGGCACAACAATAATTCCCGCGGCACGCGCCTTTGATACCTGCCTTTCCGTCAATACCTTGATACGAATCGCCGCATGCGGACACAGCATTGAACATTTGCCACACTGAATACATTTTTCTAAATCGACCGTCGCGACATTTGACGCAACACCGCGCTTTTCATATTTGGCGGTTCCAACCGGATACTGCCCCGCCCCGAATTCGCCATCAATTTTAAAACGTGATACTGGAATCGCATCACCGCGACCCGCCGCCATTTCGCCCAGTGTCCCCGCGATTATCGCCGGCGCATCCGCCGTCATTGACGGTGTCCAATCGGGCGATTTTTTGGAAACAGAAGACGGCAAATTATATTTCGCCAAATACTTTTTCGCGTTATCAACCGCCGCCCAGTTTGCTTGGACGATTTCCATACCTTTTTTCTTGTATGTTTTTTCAATCGCGGTCTTGGCTGCTTTCACCGCAATACGTGGATTTATCACGCCGGTTAAATGGAAAAAGTTCAGCATAATAAACGTGTTTATACGATTCCCCAGCCCCAGTTCCGCCGCACCACGATTTGCGTCCAAGAAATATACATTGGCACGCATACGAATCAAATGTTCTTGGGCTTCGCGTGGCAAATTCGCAAATGCGACATCCGGCGCAAGTGATGTGTTTATCATCACCGTTCCACCGGCACGCAACCCAGAAAACACATCAAATCGTTGCGCAATCATAAAGTTTGAAACACTGATAAAATCGGCAACCTCTACCAGATATTGACTGCGGATTGGTTTATCTGAAAAACGAATATGCGATTGCGTAAGACCGCCCGATTTCTTGGAATCATAAACGGCATAAGATTGCGGATATAAATCACTGTGTTCACCAACGATTTTCACAATATTTTTGACCGCGCCGACCGTTCCGTCCGAACCAATTCCATACAGAACCGCCGTCTTGAAATTATCGTTTTGAACCGCAAACGCAGGATCCGTTTTCAACGACAACTTTGATAAATCATCATCAATGCCAACTGTGAAATTATGATGCAATTTTCCGCGCATCATATTTTCATAAATCGCCTTTACATCACGTGGCTTGAACTCTTTTGAACCCAAACCATACCGCCCACCAAATACATTACATTTATCACCAATAATCGTTTTGATTGTAGTGTAAAGTGGTTCACCAAGCGACCCTGGTTCCTTGGTCCGGTCCAGAACCGCGATATTTTCAACGGTCTTTGGCAATATGTGCAGGAAAGCATTGGTCGGGAACGGCTGGAACAAATGCACACGAATTAAGCCCAATCCTCGTGGCAACTGTTCCATTGTTTCTTCGATTGTTTCGCATGACGAGCCCATAGATACAATTACATGTTTTGCATGCTTGTCGCCGACATATTCCACCACGCCATATTTACGACCGGTTAATTTTGCGAATTCGTCCATGCATTTCTGCACTATTTCAGGCGTTTTTTCATACAGCGGATTTGCCGCTTCGCGTGATTGGAAAAAGACATCTGGATTTTGCGCAGTTCCGCGTATTGTTGGCCTTTCCGGCGACATGCCACGATTGCGATTTGCCGTCACCAATTCATCAGGCAACATTTTGCGCAATACTTTGTCGTCAATGCGTTCCAACCTTGATTCTTCGTGGCTTGTGCGGAAACCGTCAAAGAAATGAACAAATGGCACCCGCGTACACAGTGTCGCCGCATGTGCAATCGCTGCCAAATCATGCGCCGCCTGGACATTATGGGACGACAACATGGCAAACCCAGTCGAACGCACCGACATAACGTCACTGTGGTCGCCAAAGATAGACAACGCATGTGTCGCCAACGCACGCGCCGCAACATGCATAACAAACGGTGTCTGTTCCCCGGCGATTTTATACATATTCGGAATCATCAACAGCAAACCCTGAGACGCGGTAAAGGTAGTCGCCAACGCCCCCATTTGCAACGCGCCGTGCATTGCACCGGCGGCGCCACCTTCGGATTGCATTTCGATTATTTGTGGGATTGCACCCCAAATATTTTTCTTGTGCTGGAAAGACCACTCGTCCGCTAATTCCCCCATTGTCGAACTTGGCGTGATTGGATAAATCGCCGCAAAATCAACACAGCGATAGGCCACATCAGCCGCCGCCCAGTTTCCATCAACAATCAAATTTGCCATGATTTCCGTTCCTTGACCTGTATTTTTATTTCAGGAAAAACTTTAGTCAAAACACCAAAAAAACGCAAGGATATTTCTTGGGCAAAAACCAGCCAATTTTCCCGCGTATCGCGTTGCATTTATTGAAAAAAAGTGCTACAATTACACTCGAAAATAACAAGGATATCTTATGGCAAATAAAAATAACCTTAAACCATCCGAAGTTTTTGACAAAATTAGCGCATTTGTTCAGGCACACCCAGACATTGATCCAGAGTTTAAAAAACGTTTTTTGGCAAGGGATTTGTCAAATGCCGAAATTGACCACCTGTTTGATAAATACGTTAAACAAAACCCTGAATTATTCTTGGCTTCTGCGGGTTTGGACGCAACCCCCGAAGAACGCGTACAAATTATCAGTATGGATGTCGTTGCAAATGAGCAAGATATTTTAAACGCCTTAACAGATCCAAAAGAAAAGAACATTCTTTTTGGTGATTTCTATAATCCGCAGAATAAATATTATTTGAACGACGATATATTCAGTTTTGCCATATCAAGAAAAGAAACCTCACCGGAAATCGATACCCAAGAAACGGTCAGAACGGCGGCGACCACGAAATTTCGGCATACCATCGTTGCCAACAGACGAACATTTATTGAAAGACGCAGCAAACTGAAAAGACAAGGTTATGACTTATCTCTGCCAGATTTAAGCAATTTTATCATCCTTTGCGACATTGACCTTAGTGGGTATAAAAGCACTACCGCGGGATTTTCAAACGAAGAAATATTAAAGGTTTTGCCATTCGCGGTTATTGGGAAACTTGATTGTTCCGGCTGGGATTTGTCTTTGTTTAATCAGATTGAAAAATTACCATACGCAGAAACAATCGATTGTTCTGGATCAATCAAGGATTTAAGTTTTCTGATAAACGCTGATGGTGGTTATAAAATACCAAACGGTCTGCGGACACTTATTGTCCAAGATTCCATCATTAACGAACCTGCATTCAGTTCTGGAAAGAAAGATTATCAAACAAAACGGACACTTGCACACGCTTTGCTTGATGCGCACCCTGATTTAAACATTATTGCCACCGAAAGAAACGGTAAAGAAATCAACCTGCGCGAAGTATTGGCCACGGTGGAAAAACGCGAAAAACTTGCCACAGAAAAAATCGCCACCAAACCAAAAGAAACGAAAGTTGAACCCGCACCCGCCAGCAAACCAAAAGAATTAACGCCCGTATTATCAGAAAACGATATACCAATAAACGCGGCAGCCAACAAGTTGGCGAAAGTTTTGATTGAAACTCCGGAAATAGCCATACTTAGACTTTCCCAAAATGAACTGATCCAACTGCTTAGAAATATATTCAAATCTGATACATATGAACGGCGTTCTAATCCAAAATCATCCGAAGTTGTTAATTGTTTATCTGCTGAATACGTCAATGATACTGATACGATAAAAACTGCATTGTTAGATTATATACATCAATACTATCCTGAAAAATTTGGACCGGAATTACTGGGTGGCGAACTGCCTGGGGTGACAATAAAAAGAAGACAAACACCTACACCGTCACAGAAAGAAGCAACTGAAACAGAAAAACAACGCACTGGTGCCAAAACACAAGACTATGCACCGTCGGATTGTAAAATCTTGATTTATATATCCACACGTATTTTGAATAATTTTACCCCAGACGAACAAGAAGAATTGCGTGAAGCCATGCGCCAATTCAATGTGCACGACCAACCACCACATGCCTCATGCTTCTATGTTGAAGATGGCAACCCCATACCTTTGACCAAATTACAATGCAAAAACAAGCAAACATTTTCTTGGGGTGGCAAGAAAAAAGAAAGTGGAAACAAGCGGATTGTCTTTAAATCAACGAAATTGGTGGACAAGGATGGCAAACTGGTCTTGGACGAAAACGGTAAACCAACATATGTAATCGTATCTTATAAATACTTTGCTGTCCACAATACAGAAAGGTCTGAAAAAGCATACAAAGAATGTGTTAATAATGAATATATCCGTGTATCAACCGCCGATAAAGGACACGATCCTGTACATGGGCAATATGTTTTATCGCGTCTGAATCGTGGCAAAGATTATGAAAAGTTTGAATATCCAAAACCAGAAACCAAAGAAAAAACGGCTTCTAAACAGATAGAATCCACTGCCACTACGGAAACCATTGATACAACATTCCAATCGGTTGTTGAAATCGCAAAACAGGCAAAAGAAGAACCTGAAAACGCCGGTCAACTTGTGTTTACCCCAGAAACCCCTGCACCAGCACCGACCCCGCAAAAAGAACCGAAACCAGCACCGGCTGTTAAAAAAACAAAGAAAGCACCGGCATCGGCACCAACTTTGCATGGCACGATTAAACCAATTGCCACCTGGCAAGGTTTATTAAGGAAGGAACTGAATATCTCGTATGAATTCGTTAATTTCGCGTTTGCTTATTTAGAACAGCACCCAAAACCCGCTATTATGAAGAAAGTTGGTAATGATCAACTGGAAGTCTTTGACGAGAAAGCACTTAAAAGTATTATCGCCGGATTGCAACGGTTGTATATTACTGATATCGAAATATCGAAGCAGAAATCAATCTCTTTGGACGCATTACGAAAACTATGCCAAGACATCATTAACGACAAAAACGTGGGTCGTGAAGTCGCGACTGTATGGTTTACCCAATTTAACAACGTGTTTATATTTAAACAGAAAGAATTGGACGACTTTTTCGCGACTAATGGGCAAGAATTGTTATCAGATGTCCCGCCAATGACGGTTGATGAATTAAAAACGTATGTAATGGAACGGCTGGAAATAAACCAAGCAACATATAAAGCAATATATGACATGCGTTCCATGGCGGACGATGCAAAATGGTTCACATGTCCACGCGGTCAAGCAAGACGTTTCATTACCAAGTATCAATCAGAATTTCTTGATTGGTTCCGCAAAACATTGACCCAATACAAACAAATGCAATCCGATAGTAAAATCGAAGTGCGCCCAGCGCGCAAACGCGCCCAGACAAAAGATTCCGCCACACCGGAACAACACTTTACTTTGTTGGATCTAAAGGGCTTGGGACTGGGACTAAAAGCATTCATCGAAGCATATGAAATTGCTAAATCCGAAGCCGAACAAGCCGACAAAGACTATGTGACGCTGCTTGACGAAATGCAACAAGAACCGGACGAAGAGAAACAAGATGCTTTGCTGGAAAAATTAAAAGAAGCACACACCAAGAAAAAAGCAAAACATTCCTTTGTCGAACAATTTTCCGATGGTGTCGGTTTAATCGAAAAATTACAGCAAGAACAAGAGAAAATGAGCCCAACAGATAAAACTAATTCTGTTCAGAAATTGGACCAAAAATTACTTGAACTCTATAAAGCAATCGCTGGATTGAACGATAAATAACAACGGGGCACCGCCCCGTTTTTTACTTTTTCCCCATTTATACACTTGACAAATATATTATATGTATTATATTTAGGTCGAGCAACAACCCAAAGGAAGCAAACAAATGGCAAATTTTGACATAAAAACATCTAAACCATTAAATGAATCCAAATCTGGCAATTTTGTTTTTGAACCAGTGGATAACATTTGTAATGTGCAAATTTTTGAAAATATCAATACGGAATCATGCGGTGAAATGATTGCACGTTTGTCGCAAATAATTAACCAATTGCCTGCAAAAAAAATCCTTACCACATCAGCACAAATCATATCGCCATACGATATCTCCCCAAACACATTTGTGTTTGACGTTATAATAAATGCACCAGGGGGCGACATCAACACATACCGCGGTATCGTATCCATGTTCGCTTTGGCGAAATCCAAGGGTGCTATTATTCGCACACAAAATATCGGTTATGCCGCCAGTTGCGCCAGTTTATTGGCAGTCCAAGGGACACCGGGGTATCGTGTAATGTTTGAACACGCATACAATTTGGTTCACTATGGTCGCGACACTGTAAAGGGCGAACGCGATGAAGAACTGAAACTTGCTTCGCAACAGGTGGCACAAAGTCGCGAAATGTTGTTTTCAGCATACAAAAAGTATACAAAATTAACAGATGATGAATTATCCAGATACAGAACCACTGAAAACGCTGGAAAGTTGTTTGCCAAAAAATGTTTAACCAAGGGATTATGTGATTGGATTTTAACATCCGACGGTGAACTTATTGGTCGCGGTGGTCGTTAAAAAAACGGGGCAACGCCCCGTTTTTTTTTTATTTAAGTTACTTATTTCTTTTTGTCAGATTTTTCTTCGGCCTTTTTACCATCATCCGCTTTTTCTGAATCTTTGTCGTCTGATGCGACCGCCGGTTCATCATCCGGTGTCGCCGGAACAAAGGACAATCCATCGCGAACACGCGCCAACGCAATTACCATATCAATGCCGCGTTGCAACTGATAATCGCGCGCATCTTTTTCTTCGTCAGACAAATTCAATTCATCTTCTTCGTCATCTTCATCATCATCTTTGTCTGATTTTTTACCGTCTTTGTTTTTCTTTTTCGCCGCATCATTTTTCAGCGAATTTTTAAATGACGCTTCGGAATAAGTGCTTTCTTTTTTCTCTATCACTTTCAATTTACTCTGCAAAACCTCAACATCAGGTGTGATACCTTCGTTTTGTATGGAATGACCGGATGGCGTGTAATACCGCGCGATAGTAATATGAATCGCCGTTCCGTCGCCCAGTGGTTTTTGCTGTTGCACACTGCCCTTGCCGAAACTTTGCGACCCCATAACAAGCCCGCGGTGATTATCTTGAATTGCACCGGCAACAATCTCGGACGCAGATGCAGATCCGTGATTTATCAACACCACCAATGGTTTTCCGTTAATCATATCGCCTGGTTTCGCAAATGCGCGTTCAATATCGGTCTTTTCCTTGCCACGTGTGGAAACGATTTCGCCACTGTCCAAAAACGCATCAGCTACATCAATCGCCGCGGTCAAATAGCCCCCCGGATTATTACG
>JAGCOQ010000006.1 GCA_017642625.1 Alphaproteobacteria bacterium
AATGCCATATTATCGGTTTGATTGCAGCGTTTTTTTGCGATTTTACATATCGCGCCATAGTACCACAGTTGAGCATCTTGATCGCTTTTGAATCGTGTCCAAACGTCGTCGTATTCAATCCAATCACGATGGGTAGATTGCAAATTGTGGGTTTTATCAGCCATCGCGACACATAATACATCAATGTCGTTGCACTTTTTCAGTGCTTTAATGGTTGCTTGTTTACGCTTTTTCCATGGTAAAGATTTATCTGGTTCCGAACACGCACGAACGATATCGGCAACAGGTTTGCCGAATTTTTCGACCAGTTCGTCGTATGTTGTGTTGGTGTCTTCTAATGTGTCGTGCAAGATACCTGCGACAACCGCATCTTTTGATGCGCCGGCGCGTATCAGCATTTCCATAACGCCCAACGGATGAACGATATATGGAATATCTGTTCCTTTGCGCAATTGTTCCTTGTGCTTTTCGGCCGCGAACAGAACAGCTCTTTGAACTTCATTCATTTTGTTCTCCTTTTGTTAAAAAGTTTTTACCAAAACGAAAAAGCCCCGATTACCGCCAAAACGGTCATCAGAAAGTTTTGATAAAATGATTTGAGGTTTTGCGGGGTTTTAAACAGGTGTCAGGTCACCACCCCACGCAAATTATTATAGTGAAAATAATTTTGATTTCAAGTGTTGTGTATGGCTTTTCTTTGTTGGCGACACACGCGCACGCGGTCGGTAAAAACGGAACGGGGGAATATCAGCAGCGCAAAATACATTGACAAAATTAGTATTGGTAATCATAATAAGACATACAAGGTTGTGATATGAAGTCAGGCACAATTACAGAATTCTTTAAACACTTGCGCACAAGAAAGCCGATGATGCTTTCTGTGCAGTATGATATATGCAATGTCAATATAAACCTATTAAAAAAGAATGAACAGGGCATAACATCAAGCACGTTTAATAAACTTATGTCGCCAAAGTTTGCTGTGGACAACAATCATGATGAAAGTGGGTTAAGAATAACAACCTTGATTGATAAGAAAACAGGAAAACCAGTTCGTGCTTTTGTTGCAAGGGTTGAAGCAAATGTTCCAAGCACAGAAGAATATTGCATAATGCTGGAAGATTCTGCCGGCGAATTGATCGTGCAGAATAAACGCTACAGGGTTGTGGGAAATACATACTTTTATATTGACAGAAACAAACAAATGGTTGCACCAAAGTTTGAACAAGTGCTTATCAATGACACAATGTATGAAAAGGTCTTTTCATATATGAAATCAACTGCTAATAAAGATTATGCGGGCATAGGAACAAGGTTACATCAAATAAGAATAGAAAGAATGTTGCAAAATAATCTGGGCAATTCCCTTGTTGTTGCCAAAGGTAATTCCTTTCCGTTTCATTATTCTATGGGCTACAGATTGCCACCGGCAACTCGACCAATAAATGACAGTTACTTTATTTTGCAAGAGTTTTCAGAAATAAATAAACAATCGCCGAAATATAATACAAAATACTTGTTTGCCGAACAACAAGGCAATGTATTTGTTATTGATTGGTCGGCAACATTGGGGCATTTTTTGTATGATTATTACAAAAATGGTGGCGCGCCACTTGATGACTTTTTGCCGAATATGTATTTGAACGCAACTTCCTTGAAACAGTGGATTGCGATGATTCAAAAACAGCCGATATTATATTAACGGAATAATGTTTTCTGGCGCACCCAGGTACCCCTTGAAAATTCACCATATGTCAATGACAGGTGTTGATTATATTCCCATTTTAGTGTAAAATAATCGTGAAAAAACAGCGGGGTTTAAAATGTATGTAGAAAAAATATTTACCGACAATGAAAAAATTCAAGAAGTTGCAAAGTTGCATTGGATACGCGGTGTGCCAACGTTTATATGCTTTCTGTTTGGGATTATATCGCTGGTATATGGCATAGGAATCATATTTATCATTTTTGGTTTTTATTTTTCCTTTAAAAACAAAACAACGGAAATGGTTGTTACCAACAAGCGTGTTATCAGCAAGGTCGGGATTATAGCCGTTCATTTGGGCGAATTGCGTAATATCAAGGTGGAATCGGTAAGATTACACCAAGGCATATTGGATCGCATGCTGGGGTGCGGAAATATTGAATTTACTGGCACCGGCACAACCGCCGTTGTGTTCAAGGATGTGGCAGATCCCGCCCAAACAATGTCACGAATAAAAGAGATTATTGATAAAACAAAAAATGAAATATAAATAAAAACTTGCAATCGGGATATTTTGATATAGAATATATGACCGTTGCGCCCATGGCTCAATTGGATAGAGCATTTGACTACGGATCAAAAGGTTGAGGGTTCGAATCCTTCTGGGCGCGCCACGATTTAACGAAAAACACCACCTTGTGCGGTGTTTTTTTTATTAAAATCCCATGTGCAGATTGGCGGTAGTAATAAGGTTCCCGTCGCCACCGGCATCTGTATTTGTTAAATAACGCACGCCAAAATCAGCAAACAGGTTGCCAAGAAGATTTAAACTGATACCCGCCATTGCGCCGTATGTGAATGCGTTGCGTTCATCGGATGGTTCGGCGGTGGGCCGTTTTAATTCGGTTTCGTAATTGGTGATACCCGCGCTGATACCGGCATATATGCTGGAACGATAGCCGGTTGGGTGAACGTCCATAACGACGTCCGCCATATACATTTTAACCTTGGTATCATATTCGTAATCTATGCCGCCCGCGCTGTTCTTGAACGTATAATCGGACATCGCGTATTCAAGGCCATTACGCATAGAAATATTGTTGGTCAATGCGTATTGAATGCCGCCGGTAATTGTCCACAAACTGCTGAAGCCCGTTGATGCGTGTTTTCCAGTGTTCTGGAAACCCGATGTGACCCCCGCGGACAAGTATGGCGTTAACGCGTGCGCCGGCACGACAATTAACGATAATAATGCAAATGCTATATATTTTTTCATTTTTTACACCATAGATTCCAAACGCGAAATGCGTTTTTCAGTTGATGGATGGGTGGAAAACACGTCGCCCATAAACCCGCGTGCGCGTGGTTCGGCAATGCAAGCGATTGCAAGTGAACGCATGTTGTCCAGCTTTTTACTGCGGCTGTTGCCACTTATTTTACGCAACGCATTGGCAAGTCCCATTGGGTTGCGCGTAATTTTTGCGCCGGTCGCATCTGCGGCATATTCGCGACTGCGCGACACCGCCAGTTGCAACAGCGGTGTAATAATCGTATTAAATACTGTAAATGCCAGCCACACCATCAGCATAACCATACCGGATTTATTATCGTCATTGTCGCGGTTGCCCCCGCCATAAATCGCAACACGATAAATCAAATCAGCGGCAAAAACCGTTACGCCAATACCAGTGATAATCAGCATATCAAGACGAATGTCGCGGTTGCCAATGTGGGCGCATTCGTGGGCAATTACCCCCTCCAGCTCCAGTCTGTCCAACTTCTTGATAATACCGCGGGTCAGGGCGACCGACGCGTCGCGTGGTGTGCGCCCCGTTGCAAATGCATTTAGGGAATCGTCATCAATGATATAAACATGCGGGCATGGTAATCCCGCCGCCAATGCGACATTTTCCACCGCGTGAAAAACTTCGCGATATTGCGGGTCTGTATCATGAATTTCATGCGCGCCAGTTGCGGACAGCATCATTGCATCACCAAATGCCCATGAAATACCCATCCATATCAGGCACCCAATAAATGTCGGAATTGCCACGCTTATTGTCGTATTTATTGCGTCATTTATTGGCACCACGCACCAAGTGAACAAAAACACCAGCGCGATAAAAATCAACGGAAACAGCAGGACCAGAACAGCGGTCTTTACATTATTTTGATGAATATGGTCATAAACTGTTTTCTTTTTCGGCATATCCAACCCTTTACAGTGCCATTATTAAACAATTTGAAAACAATGTCATGAAAAATATTTAGAAATGTGATATAATTTGCGTGAAATGAAAAAAACGATATTCGGTTTTATCGGCATTGCGTGCGTTGGCGGTTTTGCGGCTGCCAATGGGGACAGTTTGCTGAAACCCATATCTTTCCCAACAACCGCTGCTGATGCTTCGTTTATTGAACGGATTAGCGCGTATCATGATGGATATTTACCGTATGAATCAGAATATGACGCAAATGGTGTATGTATTTCAAATTGTGCATATGTGGGTATAAAACTGGAAGATGCATTGGAAGATATTAAAATTGCGGAACAAGAATCAGAGAGCGCATTACAAGAATATGGAACAGTAACCGAAGAGAGCGGTATTTTAGACGAATATGATGAAGAGGCTGCGCAAGAAGAGGCGCCCGAAAGACCAAGCCGTCAAATTACACTCCAGTCTGTCGAAACCCGAAAATGTAGGGAATTCATAGACTCTGTTCCGATTTCACAGAATATACCATTTGGTTATCCGTTTGCGCAAAAGTATCCGATAACGTCCAAATTTAGTTCAAGTCGTAGACACCCCGTCACAGGCAGGTATCAGCCGCATAATGGCGCTGATATTGGGGCACCAAAGGGAACCAAGATATATACCGTCGCAAATGGGACGGTTGTAAATTCTTGGTATGATTCTGCTTGTGGTAATGGTATAAAGATAGTCCATGATGATAAGAGATTTCAGACGGCATATTGTCATCTTTCTAAACGTCTGGTAAAAAAGGGTGACAAGGTTCAAGCGGGCTGTTTAATTGGATTGGTTGGCAGTACGGGGCGGGCAACCGGACCGCATTTACACTATATGGTTTATTTTTGGTCCAAGGGCAGATATGTTCCAGTAAATCCAGAGAAAGGGTATTTGAACCCCAAAAATTAGTTCTGTTTTTTACGGTGAAATCTAACCAAGAAACTGCCGTTGTTTATGGGGTGAAAATCGATAATATACGGCGTTAAAACGCTTTCGCGCGCCCATTGTGGAAACAGTTGTCGTAATACGCCACTGGCACCGGTAATGATATTTGCACTACGTGCGCCCGACGTGGCAACAGACATTATATCTGACCACGCTTCTTCTACTGTTTTATTGTGCAAATCAAGCACGATATGTTCGGGTGTTGGTGTGGCGGGCTTTGGTATGCGCTTTGACAATTTAAGTTCGCCACGCACCGCGCGTTTTGTGGCGTTGTCGTCGGGCGTGTATTCCGCGCCAACCATGTTCAAAATATCTTCGTCTGATAATTGTTTCATGATTCAATAATACACAATATATTTGCGTGGGCAATAAAAAACGCCCCGCGGGGCGTTTTATTTGAATGTAAGAATTGAGATTAAATGCTGTCTGCATTAATCCAGCGACCATTCTTTAACAAGCCCGGTGCCATACCTTCGCTGCTACGCAGGGCATCAATTACGCCACGTGCCTTGGCTGCATCCAGGTTTTCAATACGAACCTTGTACATGTCGCCTTCGTGAATGACTTGGGCATCACCATATGCACGCATACGTGCCGCCAAAGTATTCGCACTGTCTTGGGCATAGAACGCAGCGACTTGGACACTGTAATCGCCAGATGTTGCGACCGGTGCCGGTTGTGCAGGTTCTGCGACAACTGGTTCAGCGGATTGTGCCACCGCCGGTGTACCGATTGTTGCATTCTTTACAGCAATGGATTCATCAGCCAAAACTTGCACTTGAACCTTGGCTGTGCCGTTCATACCGATACGTGCCGCCGCAGCCGGTGACAAGTCCATAATACGTGTATTCACAAATGGGCCACGATTGTTTACACGAACAACCACAGATTGACCGTTTTCCATGTTCGTGACGCGTGCGATTGTCGGCAATGGCAATGTCTTGCTGGTTGCCGCCATTTGTGCAACATCAAATGTTTCGCCATTGCTGGTCTTGGTGCCGTTCAATTCAGCCGGAACGATACCCGCAATGCCGGTTTGATTGTATGTTAAATCTTCTGCTGGGATGTATTGAACATCTTCGACCTTGTATGCATTACCAATGTAATATCTTGGTGCAGGTGCTAACAAATATGCATTGTTTAATGTTTGTTCGGCAGATTCTGTTGTCAGTGTTTCTTCGCCGAAACCGTCAGAACCATAACCAGCACCATTCTGCTGTGATGTGGCGCATCCGGCCAATATAGCGGCCAAAGCCGCCAATGAAACTAGTTTTTTCATATGTGGACTCCTTACATTCTTATAAATTGATTTTATCATATAAGAATCTAAGTTTCAACTTTATTTTACTATTTTATTTTTCGATCAATGATATATGCCAACGGCAGATAGATAATGCCATAACCAGCAATCGCCACACCCAACATCCAAATAGATGTAATTGGAACGAACCATAACCCAGCGCCCAATGCCACCGACAGTACGATAAACGCCGCAATCGCGCGCAGTGTGCGACCATCTGTTTTCCATAAACCGCGGGTGCGACATGCGCGTCCCAAAAGGTAGTTTTTCAAATAGCCACTTATCACCACACCAATTGGAATTGCCAAATAGCCGACAAACGGGAACAACGCCAAATACATTACGGATGCGGCGCCCAATGAAATCATGCTGGTGCGCACAGGTGTCTTGACATCTTGGGTGGCGTAGAGTGTTTTACTGTAAATCTGGCTGACCAACATGGCGGGCAACACAAAGATTTGAATCATAATCGCAACGGCAACGGCATGTGTTGATTCTGCGGTCCATGCGCCATATTGAAACAGGTATTTGATAATTGGTTCCGCCAACACGAACAGACCAACCAAGCAGGGCATAATCAGCATTAAACCGCGCCGCATAGAAGAGTTTTGTTGAATATGGACACTGCGCATATTGTTTTCTGCCAACGCATTTGATATTGACGACATCAGAACGGTTCCCACCGCCAAGCCAATCATG
>JAGCOQ010000050.1 GCA_017642625.1 Alphaproteobacteria bacterium
GCGTTTTTCCAAATTATGAATCTGGATTTTAACAATGTTCGCCATAACATCACGCCCCAGCGCATTAAAGAACACAATTTCATCAATACGGTTTATAAACTCTGGACGGAAGTTTTTACGCACCGCATCCATATCTGGCAAATTGCTTGTCATGATAATGATTGTGTTTGTAAAGTTCACAACGTGCCCTTGGCCATCGGTCAAACGACCATCGTCCAGTATCTGTAAAAATACATTGAACACATCTGGATGCGCTTTTTCGATTTCGTCAAACAGTAACACCTGATATGGACGACGACGAACGCTTTCGGTCAAAACACCGCCAGCATCATAACCAACATACCCCGGGGGCGCACCAATTAAACGCGCGACCGAATGTGGTTCCATAAACTCACTCATATCAATACGCGTCATCGCGGTATCGTCATTAAACAAATACTCCGCCAACGCTTTGGCAACCTCGGTCTTTCCCACACCGGTTGGTCCCAAGAACATAAATGAACCCATCGGGCGATGCGGATCCGACAACCCCGCGCGACTGCGGCGAATTGCACGCGCCACAATGGACAAAGCATTATCTTGCCCAACGACACGTTTGCGCAATTCATCTTCGATATTCAACAACTTAGATTGTTCTTCGACGCTTAATCTGTCGGCTGGAACACCGGTCCATTTGCTGACCACCGCCGCGATATGTTCCGGCAAAACAGTCTTGTATTCGCGTGCATCAGCATTCATCTTTTTTATCTTTTCTTCCAATTCTGGAATCTTGCCATATTGCAACGCAGACGCTTTTTCATAGTCGCCCGCACGCATAGCCGACGCAACCTCTGCTTTGGCTGCATCCAGTGCCGCCATCGCGTCCGACAAACCATGCATTTTTTCCTGTTCTGCACGCCAATCAGCCGTCATTTTTTCAGATTCCGCACCCAATTCGGCAATTTGCTGTTCTAGTGCAACAAGGCGTTTCTTGGAATCTTCGTCTTTTTCCTTTTTCAATGCCTGTTGCTCGATTTTCAGTTGCATCAAACGGTGGTCAATTTCATCCAACGCATCTGGCTTTGACGAAACCTCTATACGCACACGCGCCGCCGCTTCGTCAATAAGGTCAATAGCCTTGTCCGGCAAGAAGCGGTCGGTAATATAGCGATCCGACAATTTGACCGCGGAAACCAGCGCACTGTCGGCAATACGAACACCATGGTGACCTTCGTATTTTTCCTTTAACCCACGCAAAATAGAAATCGTATCGTCAACGGTTGGTTCTTCGATATAAACAGGCTGGAAACGACGCGCCAACGCCGGATCTTTTTCAATATATTGACGATATTCGTCCAGTGTCGTTGCCCCCAAACAGTGCAATTCACCACGCGCCAACATAGGTTTCAACAAGTTGCCGGCATCCATGGAACCTTCGCCCTTGCCTGCGCCAACCATATTGTGCAATTCATCAATAAACAATATGATTTCGCCGTTTGCTTCTTTTACCGCCTTTAATATCGCCTTTAAACGCCCTTCGAACTGACCGCGGAACATTGCCCCTGCCATCATTGCGCCCAAATCCAGCGACAATAACTTCTTGTTCATAAGGTTTTCGGGTATATCGCGCGAAATAATGCGTTCCGCCAACCCTTCGACAATCGCGGTTTTACCAACACCCGGATTACCGATTAAGACCGGATTATTCTTGGTTCTGCGCGACAACACTTGAATAGTACGGCGAATTTCTTCGTCGCGTCCAATAACTGGGTCCAACTTGCCGTCGGCCGCCAGTTTAGTAAAATCAGTCGTATATTTTTCAATCGCTTGTTGCGGTGTTTCTTGCATTTCTTCTGGATTCATTTTCATGCCCCCAATACTTTTTCGTTGTTTGTATATATAGTGGCACTTTTCCGATTTTCAAGATATGGGTATGAATACCGAACCAAATAAAGTGAAAATAATAAAAACATTGCTTGACTTTTGGCGATTTTTGTTATAAATTGGGGCGCAGTTATCAAAGGATTATAATATGCCACGTGTATGTAATGTTACAGGTAAGAAAACAATGGTTGGGATGAATGTTTCCCACTCTATGCGCCATACAAAGCGCACATTCTTGCCGAATTTGCAAAAATTGAACTTTCACAGCGATATCTTGAATCGCGATTTCTCATTGCGCTTGTCAACGGCTGGTTTGCGCACGCTTACCAAACATGGTGGTTTGGATGCATATGTTATGGCGAAACCAATTTCTCGTTTGACACCAGAAATGGCTGCAATCAAGAAAGCTATTGAAAAGAAAGCTGGAAAACCAGCGGCACCTGCCAAGAAGCCGACACACAAGGCCAACCGCAGTGCACGTTTGGTAAAGAAAGTTGAATCCAAAAAGGCTGCGAAATAATCGCGCCGGTTGGGTTTTGGCCCTGTGGTGGAATTGGTAGACGCGCTTGACTCAAAATCAAGTTCCGCAAGGAGTATCGGTTCAAGTCCGATCAGGGCCACCAGAAAAAAGAACATCCCGCTTTTGCGGGGTGTTATTTTTTGTGTGTTCCGCAATCGGACGATTTTTACAAGCAAAGCGCAGTAAAAATAAATTGCGACAGCAATTTGTTGTCATCCCGGGCTTGACCCGGGACCGATCAGGGCCACCAGAAATAAAAACCGCTCTTTTGAGCGGTTTATTTTAATATCTGCTGTAATAGTCCCTTAATAACGAAAACACCGTAGAACGATGTTTCCTCCAATCGTTTACATCAAATTTTATATTCGTATATCTGTTTGGATCCTTGGCATATTCCGCGACAGCCAAATCATACATATCGCCAATCTTTTGCTTACCCAAAACTTTTATCTTATTCGCGGCACACTGATAAAAACCTTCGTGATCCTTGCATCTTTCTTTTTTAACTTCGTCAATGGGCTCTATTTCGTAAATTACACATTGTTTCACGCGCCATCCCAACCTTAAATCATGCCACATCATCATATCAAACGCACCTTCGGCGAAGTGAAAGCAATTTTCTCCCAACAAACAGAACGGATTATTTGGTTTATATTTACTGTGTTCGGGGGCTTGGAACACTGTCCCAAATGGTATGTTAAACACGTCGACGTTTTGGTCGGCGCAAAAATTGGTAAAAAAAGACCGTTCTGTGACTATTTTATAATACATCTATACTTAGCCCCTTCTCTAAATGATATAATACAAAAACAATATTTTGTCAATAGCACCAAAAAAAAGAAACCCCCGCCCGATTGGGCGGGGATATTTATTACACAGATAAATATTATTTATCCAATGCGTTCACGATTTGATCATATGGAATCGCACCTGGGAACGCTTTTTCGCCGATAACCAAGAACGGTGTTCCATTGATTTCGAAACGTTGTGCCAATTCACGAACATTTGCCAATTCACGTGTGACAACTTCGTTTTTCATGTCTGCTTTCAGCTTGTCTGTATCCAAACCAGCTTCTTTTGCAAACTTCATGACATTTGCTTCGATTTTTTCTGCAACCTTGGACTGATCTTTCAAATCTTCTTGGTTGTAGTATTCACGTGTCATCATCATGTCAACAAAGTGTGCCGCTTTGTCTGCATCTTGCATTTTCGCAGCAATCGCAGCGCGTGCTGGACCATCAGACAATGCGCCATGAATCGAGAAGTTTTTGACAACTACGCGAACGTCATCACGTTCATCCAAGACACGTGCCAATTCGCCATGAACACGACGGCAATATGGGCAGCTGAAGTCTGTCCAGACAAAGATTGTTTTCTTCGCGTCGCGATTACCCAAAATTGGGGCATCTGCCATCATTTTTGCAGAGTTTGAACGAACATAAGCGCGAACTGCTTTGTTCTTTTCCGCCTGCTGTGCTTCTTGCATTTTGTTGGCCATTTCTTGCAAGATTCCCGGATTAACTGATGTCAGGTAGTATGGAACATACAAACGTGTGACAGAACCAGCAATCAAGATAATTGCAAGCAATTTGATTAATTTTTTGCTTAATGTTGCGCCCGTCGCTGGTTTCTTGTTATCCCCTTTCAGCAGCATGCCGCCGAACAAGAACAATGCGATACCAATTAACAGGATTAAGATTGTCCAAGTCATGTTTTTCTCCTTTTATGTTGAACGAACTTACAATAGCAAACTGAAAAAAAATCGCAAGGAATAAATGTTTGAAATCTTAATTTTTTTATCTGCGGGATAAATACATGCGCGACATCGGAATATCTATGCCCATTTGGGAACAAGCACCCGCGATAAAATGTAATGTAATGTCCAAATTTATGGGTAATTTGTATAACTTATTTATATACGGCGTGGCACATTCATCACACACCGCCCGCCCCGTCTTGGGCGATAAGTAATTCAGATTGTCCGTTCGTCCGCACCCCGAACAGTGCGTCATATCCAGCGCGAACCCCAAATCATGCAACAAATCTGTTTCCCATTTTAAATATGCAGATTGCGAATCGGTATCATTTAATTCGCGCAACATCCGCATTGTTGAATCATATAAATGGGCGTACCTTTCCCGTTCCGGCAACAGTGCGCCAATCAACGAAAACGCAGCATTCATGAACGATAGTTTTTGCATATCCAGCATAAGTCGCGCCCCAATATTTTCCGCCGGTTCCCAATGAAACGCCCCCAACTGCGTGTCCAATCGCGCATTCCAAGACGCCGCGCCAACCTGACCCACCAACGGCCGATTTTTCTTTGCTACAACGGCGCCACGCATTACGCCACTTAACATGCCATATTCGCGTGTAAAAATTGACGCCACCGAATCGCGTTCGCCAATGGGTCGCAAAGCAATCAAAATACCATCACTTTCCAATTTCATTTCACCGGCAATTATAGAC
>JAGCOQ010000007.1 GCA_017642625.1 Alphaproteobacteria bacterium
TGGGCGATTTTTTTTATTCCCGCCAAATAGTGTTGGGAACCATGGCGGAAACTCTTTCGCGCAGGGCGGGGTCGTTGAAAAACTGCTCCCGCTGCTCTGGTGTTGTTCTGTGCGCGTCATCTTCGAAATGAGCGATATATTTTTGTATCGCGACTGTCTGTACCCCCCGTTCGTGTAAATCGCTTATAATCGCAATTAAATCGTTTTTATCGATAAATCGTGGGTCACAGGTAATGCGAACCTCAAAATCCTTTCCTGTGGATTGCCAAAATGTTAATGATTGAATCATATTGTCGTATGCAATGCTGTTTCCGACCAATGATTCATACTTTTCCCGCGTTGCCTTGTAATCAAGACCAATCCAGTCCACATACGGTGCGGCGCGTTCCAACATTTTCGGATAGAATCCATTTGTGTGCAGACCAATTGCAAATCCCAACTCGCGCACACGTTGCATAAAAGAAATGGTTGCATCACCCTGCATCAATGCTTCGCCGCCAGAAAAGACGACGGCCTCTAACTTTCCAACGCGGTCTTGCAACCATTGAATTATTTTTTCTGGATCGTATTCACCCGGGCCAACTTCCAGTAAATGTGGATTGGAACAATACGCACACCGCAGTGGACATCCAACCAAGAACAGCACAGCCGCCAATTTGCCTGGATAGTCAATTGTTGTGAACGAAACCAACCCACCAATCTGGACTTCTTTCATGACCGATTACGCTGCTCTTTTCATCAATTCTGCGTGGCGTGCGCCAGCGGACAAACTGTTCTGTTCGGTAAATGTCTTCCTTTCGCAGAATTCAGAATATTTACCAATGTTAAAATTAGACACCGGACGAATGAAGCCCATTGAACGTGAAAAGATTTCACATGGTGTGCGTTGTGAACAGTTACATGATGCTGTTTGCATTTCTTTCTCCCCTTTTTTTATTTTTTTTAATTATTAGCTGTTTTCTGTTCGTTTTGATTTGCGGCTACCTCTATCTCCGCATCACATTTCGGACAGAATTCGTGGCGTCCCGGCAAATATCCATGCTTTGGACATATTGAAAATGTTGGTGTCAGTGTCATATATGGCACTTTATAGTTTTCAAATATTGTCCGCACGATTTTTTGCGCGGCTTCGCCACTGGAAACTGGTTCCCCCATATAAAGGTGCAACATTGTGCCACCGGTATATTTGCGCTGTAATTCTTCTTGGTGTTCCAAGGCGACGAACGGATCGTCGGTGTAATTCACAGGCAACTGGGTTGAATTGGTATAATATGGCGCATCAGGTGTGCCGGCGGTAATGATGTCTGGAAAATTCTTTTTATCTGTTTTCGCAAAGCGGTATGAACAGCCCTCGGCTGGGGTTGCCTCTAAGTTATACAGATTGCCGGTTTGTTCCTGGAAATTCGCCAAGTTTTCGCGGATAAAGTCCATCACATCCAACACCAATTTTTTGCCCATTGGGGTTGCGATATTTTCACGATCGTCTGTAAAGTTGCGAACCATTTCGTTTGCACCGTTTACACCGATTGTTGAAAAGTGATGATTCCAA
>JAGCOQ010000051.1 GCA_017642625.1 Alphaproteobacteria bacterium
CGCGAGTCCGCAACACGACTGTCACTAGAATTACAATATGGGCATCTCATGATTAACATAAAGGTAGCAATCAAAAGCCCCGCGCGCAAGTATATTTTGCATTTTTGGCGCATCAAAAAAATGCATTTTTTATAAAAATCAAGACATTTATTTTACTTCCCCCACTTGCACACCGCTTTTTAATAACCCTGAAATATGATAAAATAATGGGTATAGGAAGTCTTTTGCGAGAGAGAGAATGGACAAATATCTGAACAAGATTTTGACCGGTGATTGTATTGAGTTGATGCGCGGTATACCCGACGCGTCTGTTGATGCTGTGTTTGCCGACTCTCCGTATAACTTGCAACTGGGCGAAAAGACATTGTATCGTCCCGAAGATCAAACTGCTGCACGTGCGGTTCGCGACGATTGGGATTCTTTTGCTGATTCAAAAGAATATGATGATTTTACAAGACGTTGGGTTGCCGAATGCAAGCGCGTTTTAAAACCAGACGGCGCATTCTGGACAATCGGCAGTTATCATAACATTTTCCGCATCGGCGCAATTTTACAAGATTTAGGATTTTGGATTCTGAACGACATTGTTTGGGTAAAAACGAATCCTATGCCAAACTTCCGCGGGACACGATTTACAAATGCCCATGAAACTTTGATTTGGGCGACCCCGCGCAAGACGGGTAAATATACCTTTAATTACGAAACAATGAAGAAATTAAACGGCGGCAAACAGATGCGGTCCGATTGGGCAATGAATATCTGTCTGGGCGAAGAACGTATCAAGGGTGCCGACGGTAAAAGTTTGCACAACACACAAAAGCCGATGGAATTATTGCGCCGTGTAATTTTGGCTTCGACAAAGCCTGGCGACATTATTTTGGATCCATTTGTGGGTTCGGGAACAACGGCGGCGGTGGCGCGCGAATTGGGACGCAACTTTATCGCCATGGATCGTGAACCAACATATGTATCTGCGGCACGCGACCGCGTTGCGAACATTACACCGATTGATTTGTCAGATATAGAAGTTTCTGCACCGAAACGCGCAGAACCGCGTATCGCATTCCGCGAATTGATTGATGCGGGGTTGCTGTATGTCGGACAAACATTGGTCAGCCCGCGTGGCGAACGCGTCATGATTACCCACGATGCCCAGTTGGCACACACCTTGTATGGCAAGGCATCAATTCACGTCATGGCGGCACGTTTGCAACACAGTGTCAGTTTTAATGGTTGGGATTACTGGTCGGCAATAAAGCGCGACGGTTCATTGGTTCCAATTGACGAATTACGCAAATACATCCGCGACATAAAGCGCGACATAAAACAAGCCGCATAAAAAAGTTAATAAAAAAAACACCGCCCGATTGGGCGGTGCTTATTTTCATAAACCAAAATCAAATTAGAACAATTTGAATTTGTAGTTTGTTCCGGCGCGGAACGATACATCTGCATTAGATATACCAGCACCCGCATTAACGGACCATCTGTTCGACAATCCCATTGTTGCGCCAAACGCCGCAGCGGATTGACCGTTGAAGTATCCATACCCTGCACCAACCGATACTTCACCGCGTTCAACACCAGATACCGCGACCGAAGACAACGCAACGGCACCCGCGACACCGGCTGACAGATTCTTGTCCAAATCTTCGATACGTCTGTCGGTGTATGCATTTGATGCCGCCACCGCAGAATCGCGTACTTCGTTCAATTTGGAATCAGTATATGCGTTTGCTGTCGCCACTGCATTTGCCGCCGCGTATGCAACAGAACCTTCGGTATTCGCATCACCATTCAGCAATGATAACGCCGCTGTATTATCTGCAACTGCGCCATTCGCCAATGAATCAACCGCACTGGTCGCAAAGGTTTTGGCATTGTTTTCTGCTGTATCGGCATAGCCCTTGGCTGTATTCTTCACAGAACCCGCCGTACCTTCTTCGCCCTTCAGTGTTGCGATATCGCTTTCGGTTGCACTGACCGCTGTATCCAACGCTGCCGCTGCCTCCGTCACAGATGCGCCTTCGTCAAAGTGGGCATACATTGATACCGAGTCGTCACCATCTGTACCCATTTTGGTCGCACCGCTTATCGCTGTATTGATTGCACCATCATCTGCCAAAGACGCTTCGATTCTCTCATCAACCGCATTGGCAACAACGCTACCATCACCAAACGCAGCTTCAACCGCTTCATTAACCACTGTGGTTATGCCAGCGGTAGTGGTGTAATCCGCCAACGCTGTTTCAATCGCACCATCGGTATAATCTTTGGCTGAACTAATTGCTTCGCCCTTGGCTGTCGCGATTGCGTCGGTCATATCAGACGTCGTGGTGTAATCCGCCAATGCATCACCAATTGCACTGTCAATTGCTGTATTCATATCAGTGGTTGTGGTGTAGTCCGCCAACGCTGTTTCAATCGCACCATCGGTATAATCTTTGGCTGAACTAATTGCTTCGCCTTTGGCTGTCGCGATTGCGTCGGTCATATCAGACGTCGTGGTGTAATCCGCCAATGCATCACCAATTGCACTGTCAATTGCGGTGCTCATACCATCAGTCGTGGTATAACCAGCCAATGCGCTATTAATTGCACCAGTGACATCGTCTGCGGTCTGATAACCTTTGCCATCAACATAATCCTTGGCCGCTGCCAACGCAGCATCGGCCTTGGTTGTGGCATCTTCGGCCGCAGCGCTTATCGCATCGTTGATTTCGCCATGAACAGCGGTAAAGGAATCTGCAACATCACCCTTGGCTGCATATGTATTGTCCAAATCCAACGCTGTAACCTTGGCATCCATTGCGCTATCAACATCACTTGCTGTCTGGTATCCCTTGCCATCAACATATGCCTTGGCATCTGTCAAAGCGGTATCTGCCGCGCCATATGTGTCATATGTATTAGATGCCGCCAAATCAACCAGCGCATCCGATATAGATTTTGACACAGAACCATCAGTACTTGCATCACCGTTCAATGTCGCAATACGTGTATCCAGTTCGGTCAACGCCTGGCCAACCGTCATATAATCATCACCAGTATTTTCTAACGAAACACTTGGTTTGATATATGTACCGGCATCCCATGCCAACTTGCTATACAGGTTAGATTCGTTAATCAACTTGTCGCTGAACACGATATTGTCGCCATCTTTGACAACGCTGGTATAGTAATTGATACCATCAATGTTCAAATCGTTTGCCAACGTGGCTTCACCGATTGCCAATTCAACTTTGTCTTCGGTGCCATATCCAGCATTCGCCAACTTGATACCCTTGATGGTCGCGCCACTTGTGCCACCAAATGTATCAACTTCGCCAGATGTCAAGTTCGCATCAACATACAAATCGCCGCCGGAAACCGAACCAGTAATTGTATCAATGCCACCGTTGCGCGCGTCAACCACACCGTCGTACAATGTTCCAGTGTAATTTGCGCCACTGGCCAAGACAACATTGTTGCCGGTTGATGAACCGTTGAATATGTTGCCTGTGCCAACCAAGTTCAATGTGTTGCCGGCATTACCAATCAACGAAGAACCCGATTTGAATTCAACATTGTTCAGATCTACAATCGCCGAGTTTGTCAGCGAAGAACCACTTTCAAACACGTCGCCCGTAAACGAAGCCGTACCAACATTCACAACTTCGGCACCATAATATGTCGGATCGGACACCATTGTTCCCATGTTATTGATATTAACACCAATTCTGGAATCTGTGATATGCAGATTACCACCCAATTGGTTTGTAATCGCTTCGCCATCGGTCTTTTCCAAATTGATGTTATTCAATGCCAATGTTGAAGAACCATCAACAATCATATCATTTTCAAATACGATTTTGTTGGAATCCGTATCATTACCATTACCGGTAATTGTAAAATCAGCATTTTGAATCACATTGTCCGCACCATCAAACGTTTCAGACGCCGCCGATGCAGTATATGTGATTTCCTGGACTGTTTCATCGGTTGCATCAACCGCGGCATTAATACCACCGGCAACCCCAGACACCAACACTGTGCCGGTTCCATTGCCACCCGATGTCAATGTCAAACCAGTGTCACCATTGAACCATGCAAAGTTCACATCCGCGTTAACTGTTGCGCCGGTGTTGGTGATGGCGATTTCCTTGCTGCCATATTGCACACCCGACAAATTCAACGCGTTTGCCAATTTATAGGTAATATTTGCACCGGAATCCGCAGAATAAGTATCCGCCAGACCCGCGGTATAATCTATATCACCCTTGACCAGCGCACCATCCGCCAAGGTAATATTGGACGAATAATCGTTGATTAAATTGTCAATGGAATTTAATGTCGCACCAGACGCAACTGTAACAGTCGAACCAGTCAAATCGGTGTTATTCAAGTGCAATTCACCAGCACCTAAATCAACAGTTTGATTTTTAAGCGCCCCAAATATTTCAACAGTTCCATTTGGTGATGTCACAGAAGCATTCTTTCTTGTGAATGTACCATCATTTTCTTCGTAATAATCATACGAAATATCTTTATTGATGTTTATAGTACCGGCATCTCCATCAATCCCTCCACCCAAAGAAATCGTTCTTCCTTCGGCCGCCACCAAATTCAAGGTTGATGCATTATAAATATCATTAGCTTCACCATCAGCAATATTGCCACTAAACATGACATCGCTATCTTTTGCAATCAAGTTTAATGTTGTTTTTTTCGTTTCACCTTTGTTGTGAGCATTATGAATAGCACCGCCTTGTCCGTTGGCTGTATTATTAACAAAACTTGAATCGACTATGCTTGCAACCAAAGAATAGTTATTGCCTGTATTAAACCAAATCGCACCACCATCGCCATCTGCCGAATTCCCGGAAAATGTCGCCCCAATTTCGGTAATTAAGTTTGCAGAAGCCGTATTAGCCAAAGCGCCCCCATTCGTGCCTGCGTGATTACCAGTGTATTCATTGCCAGTACCGGTATATGACACACTGTTTCCAAAGGCAACGGCACCACCTGTGGCAGAACTGTCCCCTTGTGTACTATTTTCTATAAATTTAGAGTTTCTAATAACCGCCGGTCCGTCACTATTATTAACTATCATAACGACACCGCCATCATTACCAATGGTTGTATTATTACTAAATGTCGAATCTTCAATAAGGGTCTTCCCCGATTTGCCGTATAAATACATATTACTTCTTGACGATGACGTGTTGCCTGTGGCTGTAATACCACGCAAAGAAGACACAGCCCCCGTTGTGCCGGCACCTAACAGAAGTATACCGCCATCATTGTTAGTAAATGTTGAATTTGTAATGTCTAAATTACCAGAACGATTCTCAACAACTTTTGCCCCAGAATTACCAGAAAACGTTGAATCGCTGATATTCAATCCCTTGGCATTTTTAGAATAAATAGAATTTCCTGTATTACCAGTAAACGTTGCATTTTTTACCGAACCCGCCACGGTGCCGCCGGTATCAACATAAATTGCACCACCCTCATTATTTGTAAACGACGCACCATCAACATCAATATTGCCCACAACATAAACAGCACCGCCATATTTATCAGAACGATTGTTCGCAAAAACAGCATCGTTGTTTATTGTTAAACCAGCCCCAGCATAAACGGCACCACCATAGGCCCCATCTAGTGTTCTTTTATCTCCACCATTATCTGACTCTAATACAAAATCTTCCCAACCTTCTTGTTTACGATATACATCTTTTACTTTCTGACCTGTTAATGCGCCATTCGCTACATTATCAGAAAATTCACCACCACTGATTGTCAAAGCGGCCGTACTATAAACCGCGCCCCCTTTTGCTTCATCACCCGCCGCAATTGTCGACGTCACTTCATGGGTATATTGTTCAATATCTCCTTTAATATACTTACCTTCCGTATCCTTTTGTAAAGTTCTATCCGTCGGAGATGTCCATAAATACGCATTCGTCTTAACAACAGGTTCTTCAGGAGTTCCAGTCCACTTTTCTGTATCAACCGATATCGCTGTGACACTATTTCCAGTAAACGTTTGTCCCGTCAAAGTCGTTTCTTCATCCAAAATTAATCGTTCTGCCATTGCGGGCGCGGTTGCGATTAATCCCAATGCGATTGCATTGCACAAAATACCGTGACGTAATACAGCGCGATACGCAGCAGTTAATGCTTTCAGTGTGGTTCTAGTTTGCTTCATGGTGAACTCTCCTTTTCTTTCCGCGTTAATGGTAGAAAAGTAATTTTACTATTGCAAGTTTTTTTATGTTTATATAACGCACCACGCGTAATGCAACGCATATGAAAAATATTTTC
>JAGCOQ010000052.1 GCA_017642625.1 Alphaproteobacteria bacterium
ATCAAACGACCAACCATAAGTAGTGAATACTGGTGAAGACATATAATTTCTGGACTTCAACGTGACCGATTGACCAGAGGTACAGGTTTGGGTCATTGTATAATTTCTGGCTCTGAACGTGATGGTGACAGTGGTTTGGCAAACCGGACAAGCAGTGCCACCGGAACAGGTACAACCGGACGGACATGATGCACATTCGTTGCCTACGTGTGGACTGCTGCTATCGCAAGAACCGTTGTATTTCAGATACCGCCCCGAAACACACGACGTATACTTTAAGACAGTCTCACATGCTGGATTTTCCGCAAACGATGTTGACGGCACCAAAAACACACCGCACATCAACAACGCGCCAAAAAACGCACGTGCCCTACGACAAGTTGCCACACCAATTTTTTCCCAGAAATTAGCCATTTTTTACTCTTTCTCCATAAAATCTTTCCACTTTCACATTGTCAGTGTAGAAAAAAAACGGCATATTAGACAAGCAAAAAAATCACAATTTTTTAATTGACAGTGAAAATTGTTTCGTTATGTGAAATTTTGCTGTTGATTTTTTCTTTTGTTTCTGTTGTCCCTAATATTTTTTGTCATTCCAGACACAGCGGATGTGGTAGTTTTTTTATTGAACCGGTTTCATAAATTCGCTACATTTCAAATGTATGAAACAAGAACTGTTTGATTTTTTGAATATGGACCTGCAATTCATTCGCGGGGTCGGTCCAGTGTTGGCGGGTCGCTTTAATGATGTGATTGGTGGGCGACGCGTGCTGGATTTTATGTTGCATATTCCGTCGTCTGTTCGTAATCGTGGCATTACTGAATGCGCGATGGATGCAACGCATGGCGATACGATTACAATTCCATTACAAATTAAATCACACAAACCCGGTGGCACATTTGGTCGTGGTCGCCGTCGTCCAACACAAATTATGTGTGCCGATAAAACGGGGCAAACCGTTGTGATTCAGTTTTTCAATTCGTCTTATCTGGATTACTGGTTAAAGAAATTGCCGATTGGCGCGTGGCGTATTGTTAGTGGCAAAATCGAAATGATTGCAAATCGTCCGACAATGACGCATCCGGACTTTATCGAAGAAATGCAGAACGCGGCCAAGATTCCGACGAACCAAGCGATTTATCCGTCGGGCGAAGGGCTGACACAGAAAACTTTTGCAAATGTTCGCGATCAGATTTTTGTCGCATTGCCTGAAAAGTTAAATGGGGTGGACGCTCAGACACGCGAGTTTTTTGACGCGTTGCGCCGTGTGCACTTTCCAGAATCCAATGATGATTTGGCACCAACATCAACCTATATTGCAAAACTGGCATATTGGGAATTGCTGGCGCATCAGGCGGCGATTGTGATAAGTCGTAAAAAACGTGAAGACAAAACAAATCGTCGAACCGTTCGTCCCCAAAAATATGATTTAATTCCTAAACTTCGCGAAATATTGCCGTTTGAATTGACCGGCGCACAAAATCGCACGATAAATGAAATCTTTGCCGACATGGCAAAAGATGTTCCGATGATGCGACTGGTTCAGGGCGATGTTGGTTCGGGCAAAACAATTGTCGCATTGGCGGCGGCGATTAAAATGGCGGAAACCGGCGCCCAGACGGCGTTGCTGGCACCAACCGATACATTGGCGGGGCAACATTTTGCAAAACTGAAACCCATGTGCGACAAGATTGGAATTGTTTGTGATATTCTGACCGGTCGTGACAAAGGTTCGGCGCGAAAGGAAAAACTGATTTCATTGCGGTCGGGACGGACGCGTTTGGTTGTGGGAACGCACGCATTATTCTCGGACGATGTAGAATATAAAGATTTGGGTTTGGTTATTATTGATGAACAACACCGATTTGGTGTTTCACAGCGCGAAGCATTACGTGCCAAGGGCAACAATCCAGATTTACTGGCACTGTCGGCGACACCGATTCCGCGCACACTTTCCATGACAATTTATGGTGATATGGATATTTCTATTATAAATGAAAAGCCCGCGGGACGATTACCCATTAAAACGACCAAGTTGCCGATGGCGCGCGTTAATAACTTGGTCGCACATATAAAACCGCAAATCGAAAGTGGTGCCAAGGTGTTTTGGGTCTGCCCATTGGTTGATGAATCCGAAGAATCCGATATGACTGCGGTGGAAACACGATACGAAGAACTTAAAAAAGTTTTTGCAAATGTCGGTCTATGTCATGGGCAAATGGATAAGAAGCAACGCGACGCGGTAATGGCGCAATTTGCGGACGATAATTCCGGTATGAATATTTTGGTCGCAACAACGGTGATAGAGGTTGGCATTGATGTTCCACGCGCGACAATCATTGTGATTGAAAATGCAGAACGCTTTGGTTTGGCTGCGTTGCACCAGTTGCGCGGTCGTGTTGGTCGTGGAAATACGCAATCATTTTGTGTGCTTGTCTATGGCGACAATATTTCGCCTGATGGACTAAAGCGATTAAATGTCCTGTGCGAAACAGATGACGGTTTTGTGATTGCTGAACAAGATTTAATGATGCGTGGTGTCGGCGAATTGCTGGGGACGCGGCAATCGGGATGGATACAATATCACTTTGTTGATTATCGCGAACACAGGGATTTATTTAAACTGGCGTCACGTGCGGCGCGTGATAATGAAATTGATTCATGGACACGTGATTTAATGTATATGTTTGATTGTGGGGTGAATGTCGGTGCGTAAAATTATTGCGATTTTTATTGCCTTGTTTATTGCGTTGCCGGCGCACGCGGTTTCGATTATCAATGATACTGAAACAGAAAAATTGATTACCGAACTTATTGCGCCACTGGCCACCGCGGCGGATATTCCCGACGGTCGCCTGCGCGTGCATATTGTTGGTGATGATGATTTTAATGCGTTTGTTATGGGTGGCGAAGATGTTTATATCTATACCGGTCTGTTAAAGCAAATCAAAACGCCCGCCGCATTACAGGCCGTTGTCGCACACGAATTGGGACACACACTGGGCGGGCATATGGCACAAATGTCGGCGCGTATGGCGGCGGAAATGAAACGCGCCATGCTGATTCAGGCACTGGGTATTGGTTTGATGGTCGCCGGTGGGAACCCTAGTTTGGGTGCCGGTGTAATGGCGGGCGCCGGCGGTGTTGCGCAACAATCTATGTTGGCTTTTTCGCGTGACGAAGAACGCATTGCCGACGATATGGGTGTTGATTTGATGGCGCGTGCGGGATTGGATCCAAATGCCTTTACGGTCGTGTTTGAACAAATGCGCGATATGTCAGATGCGTTTGAATCGCGCGTAAATCCAACGCGTGTGAATCACCCACTGACCGCGGAACGATTGAAAAATGTGCGTGAAAAAATCGCGAAAACAAAAATCAAAAAGCAAAACAAAAAAACAATCGCGCAACAATCGGCGGACTATGAATTGGTGCGTGCAAAGCTGATTGGATATTTGGATCCATCTGCGCGGGTTTTGACCGCATACCCCTATTCCGACAAATCAGATGCCGCAATTTATGCGCGTGCGATTGCGAATATGCGTGGCGGTAATCTGGATGCGGCACGTGCGGGAACACGCACACTGATTGCACACAGACCAAGCAACCCATATTTCTATGAATTGCTGGGGGATATAGAGTTTCAATTCGGTCATTATGACGACAGTGTTGTTGCATATGAAAAATCACTTAAATTGTCGCCGGACGCGCCCCAAATTCAAACGGCATTGGCACTGGTATTGCATGAACGGAACAAGCCAAATGATAACACACGCGCCGCGGAATTAACCCGCACCGCGATTTTGACCGAACCAACACCGTTGGCATATTGGGTGTTGGCGCAAACATTTGAAGATGGCGACGGGCGCGCCGATTGGGCAATGGCGGAATACTATTCACTTAACAATGATGAAAAGAACGCTAAATCATATGCCAAACGCGCACGCAAGAAATTAAAATCAGACACACCAGAATACATAAAATCTGGCGATATTTTGGACAAAAAATGGAAATAAAAAACCGCCCGATTGGGCGGTGTCTTTATTTAAAATGAGTGTCTTATTTGCGCCAAGTATCCACGAACCATATACCACACTTCATACACTGCATCATCAATCATATTCGGTCCATGCATTGACATTGCGTGTTTCCAAAAATAATACGCCAAGAAGGCAAAAATGATTGTTGTCACAATCCGTAATATTGTGGATGTCCCACCCATTACGCCATACAACAAAGAACGAATACAAAATACTGCACAGAAAAACGCAGCCAACATCACTATTATTGACGATCCAAGAATTGTTGAAATGAATCCCATATCTGTTCCCCTTTATATAAACACTACTATTCTATCACAAAACAGCAGGAAAACAAACCAATAATTATATTGTGTTTTGCGGTATTTTATCTGTCATGTGATGTTTTAGATTTTGCTTGCGTCAACTGCGATTCACATTCCGCCAAATAAAAAACCGCTCAATTGGGTGGTGTTTTTATCTGCCTGTGTGTACTAATCCAAGCGCTGTCAGATTTTTCAGAATTTCGTATGTGTCATTATCTCGCGATTCCACCACAAGTATATCCCCGCGTTCTGCGACATTGGCTTCTGGATTTTGATAGAAAGTTGTCGCATAAGCACCAGGACACGTAGGAGTATTAATGGAATAATAATCCATTATAACATAACGTTCGCCCTTTCTATTCACAACATCTATAAAACCCCGTTTTCTGTAACCACTGGGACTTTTTCCGTAAACCGTCACGGTATCCTTTATTCGTACCGGTTCTTTGTACGGTGTTTCACGAGCTTTTTTATCAGTCCAAGCGCAAAATCCTATAAAACCAACCACCAACACACCCACCAATACCGTTTTAACAATATCTTCTTCCATTTCTAACCTCTTTTTATTTAACACGATTCATTATAATGCCCTTTTTACTCGCTAAACAACCACAATATAATACATTTTTATAAATCGTCAAGTAGTTATGACGGCGTAGCAAAGAGAATATTGCTGACCAGATTGCTACGCCAATTCGAGTTTGTCCTCGGGTGACCTTTCCTCGATACGCAATAATAAAAATCTATAAAAACTCGTATTTACAAACTCCGTTTTTATGATTTTTCTAATTGTGTATTCTCGTATTCGCTCGTCCGTCACACTTTGTGTGCCGTGACTGCGCGGCACTCCTAACAAATCGCCTGCGCTATGCTTGGCTCTTTTACTCGTAGTCGAACTTGGCTTCGCCAGTTCGCACCCGAGGCATTTTGTCTCGATTAAATTAAAAAATGCCCAAAACGGGCATTTTTTAATTTAATGGGGCGGATGACCAGATTCGAACTGGCGACATTCGGTACCACAAACCGACGCTCTAACCAACTGAGCTACATCCGCCATACTTTGTGCCATGTATGGCTTTCTATGTTTACTGTCCGTTCCGTCGGTCGCTTTGCGCCCGCCGAGACCGCGACACTCAATTTTGTTAATCGTGCGCGTTGCGCGCGATAACCAAAATTGGTGGTGGAGCTGATCGGACTCGAACCGACGACCCCTTGCATGCCATGCAAGTGCTCTACCAACTGAGCTACAACCCCATGTGCCGAAATATTCTATATTTGTTCTTGCTAAATGTCAATTTATTTTGCTAATCTAGAATAACACAAGGAGTTTTATCATGGATTTTAACGCATTAAAGGCCGAAGTTGAACAAAAAACGGCCCAAACACTCGAAGTTTTACGTAATGAATTTGCCGGTTTGCGTACTGGTCGTGCATCAACACATTTACTGGATGGTGTGCGTGTTCCGGCATATGGTTCAGATATGCCACTTACCCAGTTGGCAACGGTTTCAACGCCTGATAATCAAACATTGTCCGTCACCGTTTGGGATATCAACAATGCTGGTATCGTTGAAAAGGCAATTCGTGATTCTGGTTTGGGGTTAAATCCTATGACCGCCGGTGGTGTTATTCGCTTGAACTTGCCACCACTTACCGAAGAACGTCGTAAAGAATTGACCAAGGTTGCCGGAAAATACGCTGAAGAAGCAAAAATCTCTATTCGCAACATTCGCCAAGATGCAATGAATAAAATCAAACGCGCCGTAACGGATAAAGAGATTTCCGAAGACGATCAACGCAAATACGAAGACGATATTCAAAAAGTATTTGATGCGCGCGCAGCCGAAGTTGACGCAACTGCGAAACAGAAAGAAGCGGACATTATGTCTGTGTAATTTGCAACTTTACCAAGGAATAAATATGTTAAAAATATTTAAAGGAAAGGAAAGCAAACCCACCGCACCAGTTGCGGTGCCAAAGCATATTGCGTTCATCTGCGACGGAAATCGCCGTTGGGCCGAAGCACGCGGTTTGCCGCCACTTATGGGACACAAGGCCGGTATCGCCAATTTTGAAAACTTGGCGGATTGGTATATTGCACATGGCGTGACAACGCTGACTTTTTTCATTTTTTCCACTGAAAATTGGAACCGTTCAAAAGAAGAAGTCGATTATTTGATGGACTTGTTCTATACGGAATTAAAGAAGAATAAAAAGCATGCGTTGGAAAAGAATCTGCGCTATCGCGTGATTGGGTCGCGCGACCGTTTGCCAAAACGTTTGGCGGATATGTGTGATGAATTGGAAGAATCTTCTGCGGAAAACACCGGTGGAACGGTGGTGTTTGCATTAAACTATGGCGGTATGGATGAAATTGTAAATGCCGCAAACGCTGCGATTGCTGCGGGCGAACCGGTCACACGCGAAACATTCGAAACATTTATGGATACGGGCGATTTGTTGCCGGTTGATTTGATGGTTCGCACCAGCAATGAAATCCGTATTTCTAATTTCTTGTTGTGGAAATTGGCGTATGCAGAACTTATGTTCGTGCCGGAACACTGGCCTGATTTGGTAAAATCTGAAAAAATTTGGCAACGCACACTGGACGAATTCGCGCGTCGCAACCGTCGTTTCGGTGGCGGTAAAAAAGCGAACTATGCCGGAAAGAACAAAAAATAATGGGGGTAAAAATTATGTCGAATACAGCAAAACGTATCTTAGCAACAATCATGTTATTGGCTATTCTGTGGGGAATTGTCGCACTGGAAAGCCATGGTTATCATGCAACACGTTGGACGGCGATACTGGTGGTGTTGGGTATGATTCTTGAAGTTGTTTTGGCAATCAGACGCGCACCAAACGATTTGCTGAAAAAGCGCAACAACACCCTTATCTTTGTCGGGTTCTTGGCTTGGTTGCTGGTCGTGTTGGCGGCGGCGTATTGTGTTGGTGTTCGCCAGTGGATTATGCTGTTGCTGTTAATGATAATTTCAGCGGCAGACATTGGCGCATGGTTCTTTGGTTCTTTGTTTGGAAACGACAAATTGTGGGAACGCATTTCCCCGAACAAAACATGGGTAGGTCAAATTACTGGTATAGTGTGCGGAACCGCGGCATCTGTGCTGTATGGATTGTTGGGAACTGACACATTTTTGCCACAATTATTATGGATTGGTATAAGTATTTCACTGTTGTCTCAATACGGCGACTTGACGACCAGTTGGATTAAACGTCATTTCAAATTGAAAGATTTTGGCAGCATAATTCCGGGGCATGGCGGTTTCTTGGATCGCTTTGACGGTTGGATTTACGCGTTGCCGTTAATCTGGTTCATTATGATGTAGGGGTCATAAAAGAAAGGGAAACGATATGCATGTGATTTGGACGATTGTTGCGTTGTTGATTGTGTTGGGGGTCGTGGTGTTTATTCACGAACTGGGACACTTTTTGGCGGCGCGTTGGGCGGGTGTTCGTGTTGATGTGTTTTCAATCGGCTTTGGTCCCGCAATCGTCAAATGGCATGACAAGCATGGCACACAATGGCAACTGGCGTGTATTCCGCTGGGTGGCTATGTTTCCATTTATGGTCAAGAAGATATGTTTGACCGTAAAAAATATGACGCATTGTCCAAGGAAAAGAAAAAGGGACATTATCTTTCTGTGCGTCCATGGAAGCAATTTATAATCATCGCCGCGGGTGTCACAATGAATTTCTTGCTGGCGTGGTTCATTTATTCTGCGTCGTTTATGTTTCACCCACGCGAAGTTCAATTGCCCGTCATTGGTCAAGTAATCCGCGACAGCGTTGCGTTTAATGCCGGTGTTAAACCCGGTGACGAGATTTTGCGTATTGATAATTCCAGCATTACAAACTGGGGTGAAATTATCATTGCCAAGGAATTGGCGGCTAAACGTGATGCAAGTGTCCTTATTGTTCGTGGCGAAAAGTTGGTCCAGGTTAAATTGGCACCGGCGGAACGTTGGGGACTGGTCGCAGACGGCAGCAAAACCGAATTCAGAAAGAAAGGTTTCTTTGGCGCAATCTATTCCGGTGCGCGTGAAACATATCACCAATCTAAAACTCTGTTAACGGTGCTGAAACAGATTGTGACCGGTGAACGTTCTTCTAAACAGTTGGGGTCGTTTATAACGATTGCCCAAGTGTCTGGAAACGCGATGGCGGCGGGATTCTTTGCCTTGTTGTCAATAATCGCGTTGCTGTCGGTCAATTTGGCGATTATCAACCTGTTGCCGTTACCGGTGCTGGACGGTGGATATTTAATGATTTTGATAATAGAAGCGATTATTCGTCGTAAATTAGGTGGCAAGGGTATGGAAATCGCAATTATGTGCGGTTGGGTGTTGATTTTG
>JAGCOQ010000053.1 GCA_017642625.1 Alphaproteobacteria bacterium
AATCTAAATAAAAAGGTTGCGTTTTATAAAAACCTGTGATTAAATAGACGCGCAAAAGGATTTAGTTATGGCAACAAAAAGAACATATCAACCGTCAAAAACACGCCGTGTAAAGACACACGGGTTCCGTGAAAAAATGGCAACAAAGAGCGGCCGCGATGTTTTGAATCGTCGTCGGGCAAAGGGTCGTGCCCGTTTGGCTGTATCTGCGGTTAACTGATGTTGCAAACGGTATTGAAATAAAAAATCCGCCAATCGGCGGTTTTTTATTTTAGTGGTTAGTGGTTAGAGGTTAGTAAAAACGGGGCGATGCCCCGTTTTTTATCTATCCCTTGTCACTTTCTTCAACAAATCAACATTTACCCTGCCTTTTTCCGATGCGACCATGTCTATTATTTCCATTAATTCTGGTGACGATAAAATATGTGATTGCAAGTCTTTTTCAGCTTCATCATATTTCCCTTGTAAACATAAATCACAAAGGTCTGTTATTTCCAATCCAGATAAGGAATTAAAAACAATTGCAATTAAATCTCCTATACGATTACTCTTTTCAACATCTTTCATGTGATTATCTTTCATCGTCATATACATATCATATAAAGCATCTATTTCACCAAAATCAAAATCTTTACTAGACAACCCACTATAACCAATTCCTTTGGTTATAGTCATCTTATTATTTGAAATTATACGACGAAGGATTTGTCTTATATCACCACCTTGATCCGACCATAATACTATCTCACCAATTTCTTGCTCTAATTTATCTCTATTCCAACCCAATCCGTTGTACACAAAAACCAACAATATAATCTCGGAAACAGCCGCCATAAGCAAATCCCACGTTTGGTCCGCTTTAAATTTTTGCATACGTTGTTCGACAACGGCTTTATCTACATTGTCTTTCTCTAATTTACGTTTTTCTAGTTTTTGCGCCCCAAAATTTCCTAATATTGCGGCAGCCTGTATGGCCAAAAAAGCCCCTAATAAAATTAATTTTGTCCGTTTACCCGATTTTTTTATAGCTTCTTCTTTTTCTTTCGTCCGATAGCCAAGACCACCAAAAAGAACTGCCTCTATTCTTCTTTGATCATTATGTATTCTTTTAAGTTCGGCGTTATATTCCCTTGTGGTGATTAAATCTTCTAATTTTTCCGATGCATCTTTGAATTGTGCCCTTATTTCTTTCGCATCATCTGGATTTTTTTGCAACGCTTCCTGCATATCATCTGCTAATAAATCTTTATGATCCATATATTCTTTTGCCGAACGGGTAAAATACTTCTTTTTTGCCATAATAAACCCCTTTATATAAATTGACAAAACGATTATATCACAAAAATTCGTATATTCAAATAAAAATGGGGCAAATGCCCCGCTTGTTTAACGTGTTGTGCCGAGCGCCTTCTGCGCCAGTCGTTTTTTAAAAATAGTGGCACAAGATTTTTCCATTTCTTGTAATACCGACAATGGCACATTCAATATATCGGCAACATCTTTCATTGTTTGCTTGGTCGCGCGTGCAATTTCAGCAAACGAAATCAAATGATCGCAAATCGTCTGAACTTCGGATGCCAACTGTTTCATTTTTTGTGGGTTATATTCCAACAACATTGATGCCAACGCCCAAGAAACCAAATATTCATGTGGGTATCTGTAATCACGCGTGGCACTGCGCCCGTCTTCCAGTGCGAAATCAGGATTCGATTCACGATTTCCCCATGATGTTAATGCATCTATTAACGAAACACGTTTAAACTCTTTTGCTTCGCCGCCCGTTTTTTCAGCCGCACCCGCAATAATAGAATCAATTATACCGCGTGTATCCTTGCATATATGGCAATATGGCGACACCGCAAAAGCAACCCCAACCCCGTTCCATTTGTTAATAAGGTAATTATCGTCCTTTACTTTTGGCATTGGAATCAAAACCAATTCTTGGGGATTAATCGTAATATCAGTAATTCCCAAATCGCCCAATTCTTCGCGCATTTCGCGCATAACATTATTTACGCGAATTTCGTTTATATCCGTCAACAGTGTCGGCGCGCCATCAACAATCACAATATCATCACGCGTGCCCACCAACGACATACGTTCCGCATCACTCATGGTATCAAAATCAGCGCGTTTTGTTCGCTCGGCAAGACCGCCCAATGCACCCAATCCGTCCAGCGCACCCTTTCTGTTTTTGCGCTGAATCAAACCAATATAAACACCCTTTAAACTGTCCATAACGGTGTGCGCCTTTGGATTAACATCACCAACATAAAAAGTCACATTTGCACCACTGTTCAATACGGCATTCCGAATTGACGATATGGATAATAATTTTGCGCGTTCTGCACCAGCGGGCAATGCCGCCAACTTTGCTAATGCTTCTTGTTGCGTAAGTGTATATCTGACCATAATGCCCCCCGTTGGATAATAAATTATTCGCGTGGTGCCCAGTGGCACACGACAACAGCATGTTCCGTGTCACCGGTGCGAATCTTGTGATAAGATGTGTTGCCGTCAATCTTTACATCAATTTCAACCTGTGGCGTTTCAGGATTGATTTCTTTTTTGTAATTCAGTTCAATCCCACACAATTTATGTTCGTTGCGATAAGCATAACCAACACTTTCCGACGCCCACACCGCATAGACCGCATTGTTAATATGTTGATTCACATCCACATCATCAAAACGACATTTCATAACGTGTGTTTTGTCTGCTTCGAAATCAAGGAACTTATCAAACTTTTTATCCCATGCGCGTTCAGGCACGATTGAATCCAGTGGCAACTTACCCTCCAACACAATCGGGCGACGACGCGCCATATCAATCAACACCCACTGTGATGTTGCGCGAACCATTAAACGATTATCAGACCCGCGAATTTCAAAATCACGCGAAGTCCGCACCGCGTCCGCAACCGACGGCCAAGTTATAAACTTTAATTCTTCGTTTTCATGTGGCAATTCCAAAATATCAACCAAGTAATATATTGCAACCCACGCCAAATCATTTTCCAACAAGAACGTGCGACCAACACCGATTTTTTCCGCATGCGTGTCCGCCATAGATTGTAATTCGTTCATCAAAATCAACGGACGAACATTGCCATAGCGATCACACTGATACGCCTGCAGTTTTCTAATTTCGGTATATTTTTCACCCATTATTTTCCCTCTATGGTTTCCGCGACAACGAAATCAACACCCGCGCCCAAAACAATTTCATTTGCACGTGCCGCAGATTTAATCACGCCATGCAACGCGCTTGGGGTATTACTTGGAATAGTAAGTGTTTCCAATTTTGCACCGTTACCAACCTTGCGTTCAGTGCGCAATCCACGAACCGTTTTCAATATATCCAACGCGATTTGCATTTCACTAACATCTGTATCGCGTGCGGCATCCACACTTGGATATGCGGTCAAATGCAGTGTTTCGCCACCTTCGGTTTCACGATAAATCTTTTGCCACAATTCTTCGGTAATAAATGGAATAAATGGTGCATACAAACCGATTATCGCGCGCAACACTTCCCACAATGTCCATTGTGCAGACAATTTTGATTCCGCGCTATATTTTTCCGGCGACCAGAAACGGTCTTTGATAAACTCTAAATACTGATCACAGAACACTTCCCAGAAGAACGTATCAATCGCACTGCGTGAATTATAGTTGTCGTATTTATCAAGATTCTTGCGTGTTTCCGCAATCGCCTTGTTCAATTCCGCCAATACCCATCTATCTTCGACAAAACGATTTGCGACATCAATTTTTTGCGCGCTTGCTGGTTCAAAATCTTCCAAATTCATTAACACATAACGTGATGCGTTCCACAATTTAGTCAGCAATTTAGAACCGCGTTTCACTTCGTCATCACTGTATCTTAAATCTGTTCCAATTGGTGCAGTTGCCACCCAATAACGCAACGCGTCCGTGCCAAACTTTTCAACCGTCGCCAATGGGTCAACACCGTTGCCCTTGGTCTTGGACATTTTTTGCCCCTTGGAATCACGGACGATTCCATGGAAATTAACGCATCTGAACGGAACATCACCCATAACATAGATACCCATCATAACCATACGCGCGACCCAGAAAAATATGATGTCGGCGGCGGTATATAACAAATCAGTTGGGTAATATTTTTTCAATTCCGCGGTATCCATTGGCCAACCCAATGTTGAAAACGGCCACAGTCCAGACGAAAACCAAGTATCCAACACATCCGGATCGCGTGTCAATTCTTTACCGCCTGATTGTTTGATGGCTTCTTCTTCGGTTTCAGCAACATAAACCTTGCCATCTTCATCATACCACGCTGGTATATGATGTCCCCACCACAACTGACGCGATATTGCCCATGGACGAATATCTTTCATCCACGCCATAAACAGATTGTATCTGTGTTCTGGCATAAACTTTATTTTACCCTCTTCCACCGCTTTAATTGCGGGTACCGCCAATTTTGGCGCATCAACGAACCATTGATCCGACAACCAAGGTTCCACAACCACACCACCACGTTCAGAATATGGTGTCGGAATAATTTTATCTTCAACCTTTACCAACAGCCCCGCCGCTTCAATATCTTCCATAACGGCTTTACGTGCATCATATCTGTCCATGCCCCAATACTTTTCTGGCACTGGTAATGCAGAAATCATTTTTGCCGTCGGTGTTAAAATACAAACAGGGGTCAAGTTATGGCGCAAACCCACTTCATAGTCATCAAAGTCATGCGCCGGTGTAATCTTCACCGCACCCGTTCCCTTTTCTGGATCGGCGTGAACATCACCAATAATTGGAATCTCTATATCGGTCAGTGGAATAATCGCACGCTTACCAATCAAATGCTTTAACTTTTCATTTTCCGGATGAACCGCAATCGCTTGGTCGCCAAACAGTGTTTCCGGACGTGTTGTTGCAATTTCAACAAAACCGCCCCCAACCAATGGATAGTTAAAATAATAAAACTTCCCATGTTCTTCGCGGGTTTCCACCTCTAAGTCAGACACCGAGGTTTGTTGTTTCGGACACCAATTTACCATGCGCTTTGCACGATAAATCAGCCCTTCGTTATACATTTTCACAAACAGTTTGGTCACAGCCGCCGACAAACCGTCGTCCATTGTAAAGCGCTCGCGTTTCCACACCGGCGTCACGCCTAAAATGTGCAACTGATTGATAATCTGGCCACCCTTTTCATTTTTCCATTTCCAAGCAATGTCTAACTTTTCATCAACCGACAAACTGTGCGGATTTATACCGCGCTTTGACAGGTCGCGTTCCACCAACAACTGCGTTGCGATTGACGCATGGTCGGTCCCTGGTTGCCACAGAACATCGAAACCACACATACGCTTATACCGGCATACAATATCGGTCAAAACATTGTCCAGCGCATGCCCAATGTGCAGATTTCCCGTCACATTTGGTGGTGGCATCATCATACAAAACGACTTTTTCGATGAATTTACGTCATTTGCCCAAAAATCAGACGAATCCCAGAAATCCTGTATTCTAGTTTCAATTTCGCGTGGACTTATATTCTTACCCAAATCGATTTTCATGTTATTACCCCGATATCTGTGTGTCTAACTGCCCAATGCTAGCATATTAAAATCAAAATTCAAGCACACAAAAAGCCCCTTGAAATAAAACATTGACAAAGAAAATTGGTGTGCAAAAATCCATTCCATGATGACAAAGGAACTGATTGATACATTAAAGTCTTTTGCAAGCGTAGAAAACGTTTCGGTTGAATACTATAAAGATGGCAAAAGTTATGCCTTTCCCGTCTCGAGGTTTGTACTGACCAACGAACAAATCCCAATGGACGAGATTGATGACACCACATTACTATGTATCGATTGTTCCTATGTGATGCAAATGAACATACCGTTTGTATTATGCCAAATCACCTATGATGACGACGAAGTTTTACTAGAAGAAGAACTTATTCCATTTGATAAAAAACTGCGCGATCCGCATCAACGCGATCTGATAACATTAATAAATTATTGTTCTAAAAAAGTAATCGCCCAAGAAATGTCTGGAAAGCAATATGCCCTTACTTCTGCGTTAAACTCTGTGCTTAGCAACAAAGAATATAGTTAAATCCTAAATAATAATGAACAAGCTACTGATTGCATTTTTAGAAAAATCTATACAATCCGAATATATTTCGGTTTATCACGACTATGATACCCAAGAAACTATTTATTCTATTCCGTACAATGCCACTTTGGCAACCCGAGATGTTAAATTGAAACTTGTTCAACTAATGGGGCTTGATTGGGAAGATGATTTTAACGAAAAAAATCCAGCGGATATTGATAAAGCAGCCGACTATTTGATTGGTTCAGACGAAACACCTTTGTTCACGTTAACTTCCAGCCATTTTATTGAAAAGAACGGCATATTGATGACGGATTTCATTTTGGATTTTGAAGAAGAAGTAATATACAAAAAATCGTATCAGACAGATAAACTTTCACAGAAAAATATGTTTGTAAA
>JAGCOQ010000054.1 GCA_017642625.1 Alphaproteobacteria bacterium
ATAATTCTGATACAAAATACCAGTTGATGTTAACGCACCATTCACAGTCATATTCTTGGCTGTAATCTTGGATGTTCCAGCGGTATTCGAGAAAGAATCTGCGGTGATATTTCCTGCCTCAGATTTCAACACCAAATTACCAGTATTTGATACAACACCCAACGCCAAACTGTTTGTGGAATTCAATGTTAATCCAGCCGCATTTGTCACTGTTCCCCCGGTGATTATGTCGTTGGCATTAACGATTGCATTGCCCGCGATGGTTTCAATACCGTTTGCGAAACGGGCTGTGTTATCAATAGTGTATTCGACTTCACTGCCTTCGACAACCAATTTACCGTTATTGACACGCAAATTGTTTGCACTTAATGTTCCGCTTTCGGTCAATATCAATGTGCCAACAGTGCCACCTTGGTTCAAATCACCGTCTGATATAACAATGTCACCCGACACATCAATTGCATCACTGTATAAACTTGTCGTGCCACCAGACAAGGACATTGAATCAGATTCAATTGTTTCACCATACAATGCAACAACGCCACCCGAAACATCCACAGAAGCGATTTCCAACGCATCCGCTGCATTCACATTTGTTGTTCCGCCGGTTGATTTTAATCCAGTCATTGTGATGTCATCTGCAACAATATCCAATGTTCCCGCATTTGACACCAATGCAGTTGTTTCAACAGATGTTGTTTCATTGCTACCCAGTGTCACAGCACTGTTCGCTTTGACATCAATTGCACTTGCTTCGATTGTATCTGCATTAACAACAATCACACCACCGTTTGATGCGGTCATTGTTCCACCGGTAAATGTGGCCGCACCATCAGATGCCGTCACATACAATTTACCATTTGCGGTGTCCGCCGTCACCGCACCATCAATGTTTGCATCACTCGCAGAAACGATATTCAATTTGCCATTGGACACAGAAATACCGCCCGCCACATCAACATCTTGACCAGATGCGTTTGTTTCCAATGTAATTTCATCTGTTCCGTTGATAATTACACCCTTGGTTGGATTGCTGCCGTCGTACCAGATACCATTATCTATATCAATGTTTCCAGTTGTCGCAGAAACACTGTCGCCATGCAAAATAAACTTTCCACTGCCTGACAACGATTTTACTGTCGCAGCATCAGAATAGATTTCAACAGTTCCACCATTATCAGATGTCACATCACCCGCCACACTAAGTGTTGTTGATGATTCATCATCAGGATCCGCAGCACCAAATGTAATGAACCCTTTGTTATCCGCCGTCACATCACCGCCGACTTCTATCACATCTGCAACCAAAGAGCCTGTGCGCGCCATATCGTTTGCAGTTGCAACAACATTACCACCAACATGTATCTGACCATCAGATGTCAAAACGAATCGGTTGTTGCCACCGTTTGCAATATTAACATTACCATTTCCAGCATTTTCACTTGTCAGCGGTGTGCCACTGAATGTCAAATCGCCACCGATTTGTGTTCCACCACCTATATTCAAATTGTATGTATCTGCGCCAACATTAAATGCACCATTAGAAACCAATAAATCACCACTGATATCCACACTGTGAATCAATGCATTAAGGTTGGTCACACCACCCAATGCATTAATGCCACCAATCACTACACTGGCACCATCATTTGCATCAGATCCACGAATCGTTGTTGTTCCACCAGTCGTAGAAACAACACCTTCGATTGCAATTTGACGTGCATCTATTTCTGTTGTGCCCGCCGAAGTGCTTACACCGCCCGTCAAATGTATCGTTCCACTGGGGTCTGTTTGCGCATGAATGGTCAAATCCCCTGTATTTGCAACACTGGTCAATTCGATTTCATTACCACCCAAAAACATCGTACCATTATTAGTCACCGCACCTTCGGCATGCAACAAACCATCAGCAATGATAGACGTTGCTGAACCCTCGCTACCAAAAATACTTATCCCAGCCTCGGTTTCGGACGACAAATAAATACTGCCACCCGCCCCGTCTATTGTGGATAAGTTCATTGTGCTGCCATAGTTCTGCACCAGTGATGCATAAATACCATAACCCGTAGTAATCGTCATTTTCGCATTTGAATTTAACTGACCGTTAATTATATTTCCTGCATTTATTTCACCCTCTTTAACGATCAATTCAAACGATTTTAATTTATTGTTTGAAAACACCTGCAACAAGCCGTCTTCGTCTATTTCGCCAAATGATAATGTTCCAGTATTTAAACTAAACGTATTATCTTCTGTCATGGCACTCAAATCAAAACCATGATCCAAATAGGTTTGCCCTGTGACAACGATACCCAAATTACCTTTGTTCACAAACGAAGCGCCGGTATCATCCCAATCTGCATAAACAGAGAATTCATCTGCAGCGATTATCATCGTGCCATTATTGGAATCATTTTTAACTGTACCACCTTCAATCTCTATGTTATTTGCCACAACCCGCATCATTTCGCCGCTATTTTCAAGGCCACCAAGCATTACAGAACCCTCAACATCGGTAAAGCTTATATCTACTGTTCCATCTTTATTTTGCAAGACCCCACCAACAGCTAAATACTCGCCAAGCGTAAGAATGGTTGTTGCACCGCCATCCGTAATGAAGTCGTTTTCTACCGACAAACCACCTTCTAGAGTAAGATTTGTGTCTCCCGCACGCGAAAACACAGTCCCCTGAACCTCCATATCATGACCCGTTATATTCAAAGGCCCCCAACTGGTTATATTTCCAGTGCTTAACATATCAAAATCTTGTATTGTCAAACCACCAGTGGCATTGATACTGCCAATCGAAACGGTATTAATCTTTCCCCCAGATGTTTTTGCACCAACACCCAACGAATACCCTTCCAGCACTTCCAACAAACCTGTAATAGAAATATTACCATCACTACGAATCGAATAATTATGC
>JAGCOQ010000055.1 GCA_017642625.1 Alphaproteobacteria bacterium
CAAAATTCTTTTTTTAGATGACTTATGATTTGCCACTTTATTTTCCTTTTATTTTCGTCACGTTTTTGATATTTTATAGAAAAGAAACATAAAATCAAGGAAAAATAAAATGATAAATGCTGTTTTGTTAATAATTTCTTATTTGTTGGGTTCGGTGCCGATGGGGCTGTTGCTGACTAAATTCGCGGGCAAGGGCGATTTACGCAAAGTCGGATCAGGAAACATTGGTGCGACCAATGTTATGCGTGTTGGCGGATTGCGTATGGCGGCACTGACATGGTTGCTGGATATGGCCAAGGTTGTTGTGGCGGTATTACTGGGGCATTTATTCGTTGATGTTGGGTTCGGTGCATGGTGTGGTTTTGTTGCAATTATTGGACACTGTTTTCCAATATGGTTGCGATTCCATGGGGGCAAGGGTGTGTCTGGACTGTTTGGTTTGTTGTTGGCAATATCGCCACTTACATTTTTATTTATAGGTATTGAATGGTTGATTGTGGCACTGACCAGTGGCTATTCATCATTGGGGGCATTGGTGGTGTTCTGTTTGGTGCCTATCTTTGGTTTTGTTATAGATATTAATGTAGGGTTCGCATTTTTGGCAGTGGCGTTGTTGTGTTTAATAAGACACCGCGAAAATATAAACCGTTTGATTCATGGTAAAGAGTCCAAGGTAGAATGGAAGTGGAAAAAATAATTTGAAACCGCGCAATATTTGGCGCGGTTTTTTATTTGCGCTTTATTTTAGACCCTTTTTGTGATATAATATCCACAACGTGATATGGAGAAGAGAATATGAAAAGTATTGTTTCTTTCATGGTTTTGTGCGCTTTTGCAATGCCTGCTTTTGCGGCACCGGCGACGGGTCGTTTAAGTGTAAAGGGGCCGGTTATGACGGCGAACAGGACGACACCTGGTAAAATTGCATCTATGAAGGTAAGATTAAAACAACCAACCGCCACAGAAGAAGAGGTTGATAAATCAAGCACTCATGTAGAAGATACAGACGCAACTCTTCCGACGGAAACACCGGTCGATAAACGCGAAAAAGAACGCGCAGCATGTTTGCAAAATAATATCGGTGTTGGAAATACTTTTGTTTGGGCGTCGCGTTACAGCAACATTGGCGACTATGCGACAATGATAGAAGATACAGAAAATCCTGAAAACAATGCGTGTTTTGTGTTGGTGTCGTTAAAGTCGGCCGATTCACGTATTGATCTTGGCGATATCCGCAGCCAGTATTATGAAATGGGACGTAATATAACATGTGGCGCATGGGTTGACGAAGATATGATTGAAAAACGTATTTTGGATGCCAAGAAGTCGGGGCGCACTTGGGCAACCATTGGTGGCGCAGTTGGTGGTGCCGCATTGGGTGTCGGTTCTATGGAATTGTTCGGAAACAGATTGATTGGTGGCGCAGTAGAGGGGCAGAAAGATAAAAACTTAACTGAGGCGCAATTGTTCCGCTCTCAATTATTAGCGTTAAAAGATCAAAATGAAAAAAGTTATAACGACTTTGTTGCTGCCTTGAAAGAATTACAGGACGCATGCAAAGAGATTGACGACAATGATACAAAATGTGCTGAATATAGCGATCTGTATTATTTAATAGGATCGAATAACTAAACGCATAAATTAAAAAAAAATGCGCCGAACGGCGCATTTTTTTGTGTAATTTATTTTGATTGCTGTTTGTGCGTAAACGCCATATAATCCGCGTATGTCAGATATATTTAACAAGTTATTGATTTTGCGAACACCACGAATCGGTCCGGCCAAATATAATGAATTGGTTTCAAAGTTCGGATCGGTTGATGCGGTGGTGGCAAGTATTGGTGCAACGACTGAATTGCGTGATTCTGTGTCGCGCGAAATGGAAAATGCGGCGGCAAAAAATATTACATATATATCTGATACAGATGATTTGTATCCGAATGCACTGCGACAAATAAAGAATCATCCGCCGGTTATAACGGCGTGCGGTAATTTGGAAACTTTGCGTTGTCATACGATTGGAATTGTCGGAACGCGACATGCAACGGCGGCTGGTATGGGTTTTGTATCTGAATTAGCGTGCGAATTCGCATCGCGCAGTGTTGCGGTGGTGTCCGGCATGGCGATTGGAACCGATACGGCGGCACATCGTGGCGCACTGCGCGGAAATGGAAATACACAGACAATCGCGGTTTTGGGGGGCGGGGCGGATTATATATGGCCACTGGAAAACGAATCGTTGTATTACGAGATAGCGGAACGTGGCGTGATAGTAAGCGAAATGCCCGTTGGCTTTGTTCCCAACGGAAATAACTTTGTTCAACGTAATCGTTGGATAGCGGGTATCGCAGAAAAGTTGATTTTAGGCGAAGCGGATTTAAAGTCCGGCAGTATGACGACCGCCCGATTCGCAATCGAAATGAACCGGGAATTGTGGGCAATTCCGTCGCATCCGGCGGATTCACGCGCGGCGGGACCCAATTCGCTTATTGCCAGTGGTGATGCAAAACTGTGTATGGGAATAAATGATTTTTATGGTGACGATAAAAAAGCACCATCTGAATCGAAAAAAGAAGGAACGAATTCCGAATCAGAAAATGACATTTTGGACAAGTTAGGAACAATTCCAGTATCCGAATCTGTATTGACACAAATTGTCAAAAAAAGTGTTTCGGAAATTAAACGCGATTTGGTTGTCTTGGAACTGCGCGGAATTATAAAAAAAGTAGATGGTGGATACATCAAATTATGATTCTTTTCTTGTATATACAGTGTATATACAAAGCGCAGAAAACAGGCGAAAAAACGAATCGTTGTCAAAAAATAAATGTTTGATTTTTTATCAAGATTTATTTGCAAATGAAAAATTATCTTATAA
>JAGCOQ010000008.1 GCA_017642625.1 Alphaproteobacteria bacterium
AGCCCTGCGTAATGAATTACGCCCATTGGTTTCAGTTTTCAAAGTTGTCAAAAACCGTTTGATGAAAAGGGCATTGAAAGATACCAATTTCGAAGCTGTATCCGATATGATGAAACGTCCAACAGCTGTTGCAGTTGCAACAGACGCGTTGGCGGTCACCAAGGTTTTGGCCAAGTTTGCCGAAGATCATGCGAACTTGAACATTATCGGCGGTAAAATGGATGCAGATGTCCTTGATAAAGACGGCATTGTGCAATTATCCAAGCTTCCTTCCCTGTTGGAAATTCGTGGTACTATCGCGCGTATCTTGGTTGAACCAGCGTCACGCTTGGCACGTGTTTCAGCAGAGTATGGAAAAAAGAATCAATAAAAACCGGAATGGAAACATTCTGATTAAAGGAGTACTAAAATGGCAGACATTCAAAAATTGGTTGAAGAATTGTCAAAATTGAGCGTTATGGAAGCTGTTGAATTGTCCAAAGCGCTGGAAGAAACTTGGGGTGTTAGTGCCGCCGCCGCAGTTGCAGTTGCAGCTGGTCCGGTCGCTGGTGCAGCCGCTGAAGAAAAAACAGAATTTGATGTTGTGTTGGCAGATGTCGGCGCAAACAAATTGGCTGTTATCAAAGCTGTGAAAGACATCACTGGTTTGGGTCTGGGTGAAGCCAAAGCTTTGGTTGAATCCGCACCAAAGGCAATCAAAGAAGCAGTTGCAAAAGATGAAGCTGACAAGATGAAAGCAACATTAGAAGCAGCTGGTGCCAAAGTTGAATTGAAATAATTCAAATAAAAAAATCCTGTGCAATCGCACAGGTCGTCATAAGCCCACCCTGGATTATAAAATCTTGTGGTGGGCGAAAAGGCGTAAAAAAGACAAACTATGTTTCGTTTGCAAAACGCAAAAATAAAAAGGATTGATACCCATGGCCGTTATCCAAAAATTTAGAAAATCTTTTGGTAAAAGTTTTTTGCAAACTCCGCTTCCTGATTTAGTCGAGATTCAATATGACTCCTATAAGGATTTCTTACAGGCGGATGTAGAACCGCAAAATCGTAAAAATATGGGACTTCAGAACGTGTTTTCGTCCATGTTCCCAATCAAAGATTATGCGGGAATTGCTGACCTTGAATTCGTTGAATACACATTGGATAAACCAGTGTATAACGTCAAGGAATGCATGTTGCGGAATATGACTTATTCCAGCAAATTGAAATTGAAATTAAGATTGATTCTTTGGGACATTGCCGAAGACGGTAAAAAGTCTTTGCGCGATATCAAAGAACAAGAAATATTTATGGGCGAAGTGCCGTTGATGACAGAACGTGGCAGCTTTATCGCATCCGGTGTGGAACGCGTTATCGTTTCCCAGATGCACCGTGCCCAAGGTGTTGTCTTTGCAACCACCAAAGAAGCCAAGGTTGCAGGCAACCCAATAACATACACAGCGCGTATCATTCCAGAACACGGTTCTTGGATTGATTTCGAAGAAGCCAAGGGTGTTATTTATGTCCGTATTGATCGTCGTCGCAAGATTCCTGCGACGGTGTTGTTGCGTTGTCTGCCGGCGGCCGAAGATGAAAAGAAATGGGCGGCGGATCCACGTAAACAAAATATTCGTGGTATGTCTGATACCGAAATGTTGTCGGCTTTCTATAAACGCATCGCGTTAAAGTTTGACGGCAAAATGTGGATTGGTGATACAAACGCATTCGAAGGTTTGGATAAATATCGTTTGAATTACGATTTGATTAATCCAAAAGATAAAAAGGCCATGGCGTCCAAGGGCGACAGATTGACCGCAAAACGTTTGTCGAAAATCACAACTACGTCCAAGACATTTGGCATTTTGCCAGAATCTTTGATTGGTGAATATCTGTTTGATCCGATTATGAACGGTGATGAAGTTTTGTATCAAGCAGGCACAGAAATCACAGATGAAATCTTGTCAGATTTGGATAAGTTGGGTGTCAAAGAAATATCTTTGATTTCGATTGATAACACAACAATTACTGCACATATGCGCAATACATTGTTGGCAGACAAGACAACAAACCGCGAAGAAGCGTTGATTGAAATCTATAACATCATCCGTCCGGGTGAACGTCCGACGGTTGAAGCGGCAATCAATCTGTTCCAACGTCAAGGTTTTGATCCGGCGTATTATGATTTGTCGCCGGTTGGTCGTTTCAAGATGAACAAACGTCTGAAGATTGATTCAGGTAAACGTCCAGAAGACGACAGATTGTTGACCAAGGCAGATTTCTTGGCGGTGTTAAAGACATTAACAAATATCATTGATCACAAAGATACAATTGATGATATTGATAACTTGTCAAATCGTCGTGTTCGCGCGGTTGGTGAATTGTTGGAACAAAACTTCCGTACCGGTATGTTGCGTATTGAACGTCTTGTCCGTGAAGCGTTGTCCAGCCCGAATATTGCGAACATGCAACCACAAGATGTTATCAATGTTAAACCGTTGATGAGTTTGATTTCCGAATTCTTGGGAACATCACAGTTGTCCCAGTTTATGGATGCATATAACCCATTGTCTGAATTGGAACACAAACGTTTGATTTCCGCTTTGGGTCCGGGTGGGTTGAATCGTGAACGCGCCGGCATTGACGTGCGTGACGTTCACCCAACACACTATGGTCGTTTATGCCCAATTCATACACCCGAAGGTGCAAACATTGGTCTGATTTCACACATGGCAACATATGCGCGCGTTAATCCATATGGATTTATTGAAACACCATACTATGTTGTCGAAAACAGCCGCGTCACAGACAAGATGGTTTATCTGACTGCGGACGAAGAATTGGGACACAAAATCGCCCAAGGAAACACACCGACCACAGACAAAGGCGTTTTGGCTGATGCAATGGTGACGGCGCGTGTTGACGGCGAATTTACCATGGTTCCAAAAGAAGAAATTGACCTTATTGACGTTGCACCACGTCAAGTGGTGTCCATCGCAACCGGTTTGATTCCGTTCGTTGAAAACGACGACGCTAACCGTGCGTTGATGGGTTCGAACATGCAACGTCAGGGCGTTCCATTGATGCGTGTCCAAGCACCATTGGTGGGAACTGGTATTGAACGTGAAGTTGCACGTGATTCCCGCACAGGTAAAGTTGCAAAGCATGCTGGTGTTGTTGAATCCGTTGATGCAAATCGTATCGTTGTTAAATGTATGAACAGCCGCAACGTTGTGACGGGTGTTGATATTTACAACCTTGAAAAGTTTGAACGCAGCAACAGTGAAACACTGATTCACCAAAAACCATTGGTCAAAGTTGGCGACCGTATCGCAGCGGGCGACATCATTGCCGACGGTTCATCTATGAACTATGGCGAATTGGCGTTGGGTCGCAATGTGTTGGTTGCATTTTTGCCATGGCGCGGATACAACTATGAAGACGCTATTGTGATTTCAGAACGTATTTCACGTGATGATGCATTCACATCTATCAAGATTGTTGAAAAAGAATTCAAAGTGCGTGATACACAACTTGGACCAGAAAGTTTCACACGCGACATTCCAAATGTTGGCGAAGAAGCGTTAAAGAATCTGGACGAATCCGGTATCATCTATGTCGGCGCACGCGTTAAACAAGGCGACATTTTGGTCGGTCGTGTTTCACCAAAATCTGAAACATTGTTGACCCCAGAAGAAGCATTGTTGCGCAACATCTTTGGTGAAAAGGCGTTGAATGTAAAAGATACATCTTTGCGTGTTGGTCCAAACGAAGAAGGAACAGTTATTGGTGTAAACGTCCTTACGCGTCATGGGGTCAAGAAAGATGAACGCACCCAGATGATTGAATTGCAGAAAATCGAAAAGATTAACAAAGACCGCGAAGAAGAAACTTCTATTATCGAAAAGGGCTTTGCAGATCAGGTTTTCCAAATTGCAGAAAATGATGTCATTGATGGTGGCACAGGATCTTTGAAACCATTTATCGGCAAGAAATTAACTGCCGAAGTGTTCGAAGGTATCAAACCGTCTGATTTCAAAAAGTTGGTTGTTTCTAACAAAGAAGCCCAGGCGAAAATCGAAGAAATTCGCGATGTACATATTTTGACTTTGAAACAGTTGAACGAAAATGCCGACCGTGAAATCGAAAAGGCAACGGAAAGCAATTCATTGAATGCCGGTGTTTTGAAAGAAGTTAAGGTTTACATCGCGCATAAAATGAAATTGCAACCGGGCGACAAAATGGCGGGACGTCACGGGAACAAGGGTATTGTTTCACGCGTTGTTCCAATCGAAGATATGCCACATATGGAAGACGGAACACCGGTTGACCTTGTGTTG
>JAGCOQ010000056.1 GCA_017642625.1 Alphaproteobacteria bacterium
GTAATTTCTATTTGCGCTTTTATGTGCGCGCGCTATAATCAAAAAACAATAAATTAAACAAACAAATTATATAAAAAGGGTTTTTATTATGTCTTATCCAATTGAAACGGTTCGGCATTCGTTGGCGCACGTTTTGGCGGCGGCGGTTCAAAAGTTATTTCCAGATGTAAAGTTTGCTGGGGGTCCGGCAATTGAAAATGGGTTCTATTATGACTTTGATACCGAACACAGATTTAGCGAAGAAGATTTTGCAAAAATCGAAAAAGAAATGCGTGAATTGATTAAATCAAACGGTCGCTTTGAACAGCGGTTCGTGAGTCTTGACGAAGCCAAAGAATTATTCGCGGCGCAACCATATAAAATGGAATGGCTGAATGAATATGATGCGGCGGGCGAACAGTTGTCTGTTTATACTTTCCGCGACTTTACGGATTTATGCCGTGGGCCACACGTTGAATCCAGTAAAGATTTACCACGCGACGCGTTCAAGATTCGCACTGTTGCCGGTGCATACTGGAAGGGTGATGCGAAGAACAAAATGTTGCAACGTATCTATGTTGATGCATTTTTGACCAAGGAAGACTTAGACCAATTCTTGAAAATGCAGGAAGAAGCCGCGGCACGCGACAATCGTAAACTCGGTAAAGATATGGACCTGTTCCATTTTGAACCAGAATATGCGCCGGGTGCGGTATTTTGGCACAACAACGGTTATCGCATTTATCGTAAGTTGATTGAATACCTGCGTGCGCGTCAAGAACGTGCGGGGTATTTAGAAATCTCTACGCCATCTATTATGGATCGGTGTTTGTGGGAACGTAGTGGGCACTGGGCGAAATATGGTGCACACAACTATTCTGGTAAAACCCAAGATGGCAAAACTTTCTGTGTAAAGCCGATGTCTTGCCCGGGTGGTATGTTGGTCTTTGGTCAGGGTATTAAGTCCTATAAAGACCTGCCGTTGTATTTGGCTGAATTTGGTAAAGTTTGCCGTTACGAAGCCGCAGGGGGACTTTCGGGGTTGATGCGTGTGCGTGAGTTTACCCAAGATGATGCACATATTTTCTGCACCGAAGAACAGTTGGAAACGGAAGTTGTTAAAATCTTGCGCTTTATAAAAGATATTTATGGCAAGTTCGGTTTCGACAAGATTTCAATGAAGTTGGCAACCCGTCCAAACTCTGAGTTCCGTATCGGTTCAGACGAAGTGTGGGACAAAGCCGAAGGTGCATTGAAACATGCGCTGGATGCGAACGGTATTGAATACGAAATTGCCGAAGGTGATGCCGCGTTCTATGGTCCAAAGATTGACAATTATCTGAAAGATTCAATGGGGCGTGTGTGGCAGTGCGGAACGGTGCAATTAGATATGAATCTGCCGGAACGCTTTGATTTGTCCTATATCGGCGAAGATGGTGAAAAGCATCGTCCGATTATGTTGCACCGCGCTTTGTTGGGTTCAATCGAACGTTTTATGGGCGTGTTGCTGGAATCGACCGGTGGTAATTTACCATTGTGGTTGTCGCCAGAACCTGTTGTCGTGACGCCAATTTCAGAAAAGCAACGCGACTATGCAAACGAAGTGGTTGCAAGCCTGCGCGCAGCGGGTGTATATGCACGTGCCGATTTGCGTGATGAAAAAGTGAATTACAAGATTCGCGAATTGTCATTGGCAAAAACGCCGATTATTGCCGTTGTTGGTGATAAAGAATCAGCAGATAAATCTGTGACGTTGCGTTATTTTGGTTCTGATAAACAAGAAACGGTTGCATTGTCCAAATTCATTGAAGATATGGAAAAAGCAATCAAAATGCCGTTGTAATAAGGGTGGGGCGCGTTCTGCGCCCCACATATATAAAAGAAAAGGTAAGGGTTATGAAAAAAGTTTTTGCTGTTGTTTTGTTGGGTGTTATCGCGATTACGGTTGCGGGCTGTGCGTGTAAATGTGAAACAGAACCGATTGTCGAAGAAAATCATAAATTAATCGTTCCACCACATTTTGGACAGATGCCTAAATAATTTGTTGTTTACATTTTGTAAATGCGTTTTTTTGTGGTATAATATACCCAAGTATATATGGGGGGATTTCGCATGGAAAACGAAGAAAATAATATGGACTTTTTAGACCTGGATGATGATACGCCAGTTGAAACATTGCCGGAAACAACACCGTTTGCCGCGCCGCGTCCGCGCAAACCGTGGCTTTTGATGGTATTGGGTTTGGTCGTTATCGTCTTGGCAACCTACATTATTATTCGCACAATTGGAAACGATTCGGCGAAATCTATAGAAATTGATTTGGATGCACCCGAAGCGGTCGTTGAACCTGAGCCGATGGCGGTTCCTGTGCCAAACGACACATTGGATGTTCCTGCGCGTCCTGGGACAATGAATCCTGGTATGATGCCACCACCACCAATGCCAAATGGTCAGCCACAACCGGTTGCACAACCACAACCGATGCCACAGCCGGCACCGCAACCTGTGGCGGAAAATGGCGTTCCGGTTCGTGTCGTGGCGGATCGCCGCGAAGTGACATTTAATCCGGATCGTCCGTCTGTGAATCCAGCGCCGGCACCACAACCACAGCCAGTTGCCCAGCCACAACCAAAGCCAGCAACACAGGCGAAGCCAGTGGCAAAACCGCAACCAAAACCTGTGCAAAAGGCGACGGTCACCCCAAGCGGTAAATGGTTCGTTCAATTCGGTTCTTATGGCACACGTGCCGCAGCGGAGGCCGCAGAACGCAAAATGCGTGCTGGTCACCAGAGTTTGTTCAGTGGTAAGCAATTTGTTATTTTGGCGGCGCAGTTGCCAAATGGCAGCACGACATACAGATTGCGTGTTTCGTTTGCAACATCATCTGAGGCAAATGGATTCTGTCAGAATGCGAAATCTGATGGATTGGATTGCTATGTCGCTAAATAGTCAAAGGAGATAACAATGCGATTTGGTGTATGGGAAATAGTAATAATTGTTTTGTTGATTGTGATTCTGTTTGGACACAACAAGATTCCAGGCATGATGAAAAACTTGGCCGACGGGTTGAATGTGTTCAAAAAAGAATTAAAGACAGAACCCAAACCGGAAAAGCCAGCAGAAAAGCCTGTCGCTAAAAAAGTGCCGGCGAAAAAGAAACTGGCTAAAAAAGCACCGGCAAAAAAGGTCGCTAAGAAATAATTAAAAAATATAAAAAAACACCGGCATTTGCCGGTGTTTTTATTGCATAAAATACGTTATTTGCGTTGTTCGTATTCTTCCTGTTCTTCAACCGTCATGGTCGCCAATGGACGTGCCAACATACGACGCAGACCAATTTCTTCACCGGAAACAACACTGTATCCATAAGTGCCGTCTTCTAAACGAGCCAAAGCTGCGTCAATTTTCTTTAACAAGTTATTGTCGCGCTGACTCATCCGCAGGTTCATGGTGATTTCTTGTTCAAATGTTGCGTTATCCGAATCATCACCAACACCTTCCGATGCAGATTTATCCGCCAAACGAACAGAATTCAATACGGAATCGGATGTGTGCATTAATTCCTGTTTTTGAGCGGTTAATAATTGATAGAAATACGCCAACTGTTCGGGACACATATATGGTTCCGTCTTTTTTGGTGTGTATTTTTCTGGTAATACGATTGTTTTATAGTTCTTTTTGGTGGCCATTTTACGATACCTTTAATTCATTAATCCATGTGATAACTGTGTCTTCGTCCATAAGACCTGTGCGTGCCTCGACCAATTCACCGTTTTTGAAAGCCAGCACACTGGGGATACTGCGAATGCCGTATTTTGCCGGTGTGCGACGATTTGTGTCATCTATTTCAAACTTTATGAAATTAACATCAGTTATTTTTTCCGAAACAGATTCAAAAATTGGGCCAAACATACGACACGGACCGCACCAAGTTGCCCAAAAATCAACCAATGTTATGCCATCACCAATCATTTCTGAAAATGTATCATCATTTGCGTGCTGTAATGCCATCTTTTTTCTCCCTTGGTTATTGATATTGTCGCAAAGTGTATTATAATCGTCAAAAAAAGCAAGAGAAAACACAAAATGAATAAAATCATATACTTAGATGCGGCGGCCAGTGCGCTGAAGTCCCAATCGGTTATTGATGCCGAGGCTGATTTTATGCGTAATTCGTATGCTAATACGGGGCGGGGGGTATGCGCCCGCGCGGCGTTGGCGGACGAAATGTTGGTAAATGCCCGCAAGTATGTGGCGCAATTCATTGGTGCCGAATCAGTAAATGATGTGATATTTACATCTGGGACAACAGATGCAATGAATCGCATTGTTAATATTATTTGCAATTCACGTGATGTAAAAACGGTGGCGGTTTCTGACTTGGATCATCACAGTGCGCGTATGCCATGGGAAAATCTTGCGCGGAATGGTCGTGCGGAAATGGTTAAAATACCGCTGACCAGTGGATTTGATTTAGATTATAAAAATATGCCGGTCGCGGATGTTGTGGTTATTACCGCCATGTCTAATGTGTTGGGTGTTGCACAAAATGTTGCAGAAATAGTTTCCGCCGCACACAAAAAGAATCCAAATGTAATTACGATTGTTGATGCGGCGCAATATGTCGCACATGAACAAATCAATGTGCGTGAATGGAATTGCGACTTTATGTGTTTTTCGGGACACAAGATTGGTGCGAACACTGGTGTCGGCATAATGTATATAAAAGATGCCGATTCGTTTTCGCCTGATAAATTTGGTGGTGGTATGGTGCAGACAATCTCGGGTGATAATTGGAATATTGATTCGGCACCAAATAAGTTTGAAGCGGGAACTTTGCCATTAACACAAATTGCAGGTTTGCCGGTCGCGATTGAAGAGTGGCACACTTGGTCAGGTGGCGCGGATATTGTTTCACATATATATGATGAATTGTCAAAAGTGCCACGTGTAAAATTGCTTAGTGTTCGTGATGCAAAAATAATTTCGTTTGTTGTTGATGGTATGCATGTGCTGGATTTCGGGGCATTGATTGGTGCGCATAATATTTGTGTTCGTGTTGGAAATATGTGTGCATCGTGGATACATTCTGTGATGGGGATTGATGGTTCTGTGCGTATATCGGTTGGACCATGGAACACAATGGACGAAGCAAAGCAAGTCGTTGATGTAATTCGGGGAATAGTAAAGTAATGGCAACAAGTCGCGAAGAAATCATTGGTGCATTAAAGACGGTATATGATCCCGAGATTCCCATTGATATTTGGGAACTGGGGTTGGTGTATGATATAGAAATCAAAAAAGATGAAATTGTTATAACCATGACGTTTACCAGTCCCACATGTCCATTAATGGAAGAGATTCTGGCACAGGTTAAAAATGCAGTATCGGGTGTTGCACATGGAATGCCGGTGCGGGTGGAATTGGTTTGGGATCCACCATGGAATGTTTTTATGATGTCAGATGTGGCGCGTGTCGAACTGGATTTAACAGAAATGGGTTGGTAATACATATGACATTTGATGAAATAAAAAATATTTTATCTGTGATAACCGATCCGGTGGAAAAACTGGAACTGGTTATGGAATTGGGCAAAGATTTACCACCTGCGCCAAAGGGTGCCGTATGCAGTGAAATATCGGGTTGTGCATCACGCGTTGAAATATGTCGCCGTGGAAACCATTTTTATGGCAATGCCGATTCGGCACTTGTTTGCGGAATTGTCGCAATAATGATAGGAATGGTTGACGGCAAAACCCCAGAACAGATAAAGAAAATGAATCTGCAAAAAATGTTTGTTTCGTTGGATTTGAATCTGGGGGCGGGGCGGTTGAACGGTGTGAATTCAATGATTCGCTTTTTGAATAATTTGTGATAAACTTATTAAGAATAAAATCAAAGTTGGTGGGATATGAACGAAGACGAGAAGATGTTTCAAATTGGGGTATGGGCACTGATAATAATGGCGGTGCTGACCGTTATATTACAGGTATGCTATCGAACCCAAAACCGCGTGCTGAATCGTGTGCGCGCAGATATTATCCAAACTAAACAGAATATTGCAGTGGCGGAAACGGATTTTGCCGCCTATGTTCGTCCCGAGATTTTAGGCAGTGTTGTAAAGTTAATAAATCCAAAGGCTGAAACCGTTGGTTTCCAAAAAAACATTTCAATAAACGAGTTGCCGGAACGTAAATAATGTTTGAAGTTGGTCGCGATATTTTTAAACACGGTTCAAATGATGTAAAACCCCTGAACAGAAACAAGGGGCGCATGGCGATAGTATTGGGATTTTTCTGCACACTGTTTGTGTTGTTTGTTATCAAAACTTTGTATCTAGGGTTTGCGGGTTCGGACGAAAATCGTGCCTATGCACGTGGCGATTGGAATGTGTCGCGCGCAGATATTGTTGATAGAAATGGTACCGATATATTGGCAAAAAATATTGCGTCTTGTGATGTTGCACTGGTGCCGTCGCGTTTGGCGGAAAAGAATAAAGAACGCGCCGCTCAATTATTACACGAAGTTTTGCCGTATAAGTATTCTTTGGCGGATGCTGTGAATCTGGTTCAAAACACAACAAGGTATAAATTGTTGGCAAAGAATATTCCTGATGAACTGTGCAAGCCGTTGCGTGCCGCGCGTATTGATGGGTTGGATGTTAAACGTGTTCAAATGCGTAAGTATCCAAAGCACAGATTGTTTTCACATGTTGTTGGTTTCGTTGGTGAAGATGGTCATGGACTTGAAGGTGCCGAACGTATATTTGACGATTACTTGGATGAAAACATAGATCCGTTGCGTTTGTCGCTGGACACAAGAATCCAAATGGCATTCTATGAACAATTATCAATCGCAATGCAGAAATACGAGGCCAAGGGTGCAATGGGGTTGTTGATGAATTCGCGCACTGGCGAAATGTTGGCAATGGTGTCGTTGCCGGACTTTGACCCAGAAAATAGAAAAATGGATCCGGAATCAAATCATTTGTTCAAGCCGTTGCGTGGCGTGTTTGAAATGGGGTCTGTGTTCAAAATATTTAATACCGCAATGGCGATGGAGAATCACATTAACAAGAAGTATGTGATTAACAAGCCGTATCCGATTTTGGATAAAAATGGTCGTGTCGCAACACGTGTCACCGATGTCGCAACCTTCAGACCAAAAACACCAACAATGTCGGTGGAAGAAATTATGCTGCATTCTTGCAATGTCGGCAGTGCGCAAATTGCGCTGGATTTGCCGGACGGAACCCAGAAAGAGTTTTTCCATCGTTTGCACTTGGATGAAAAGTTAGATTTGGAATTCGGAAAAACGGAAAAGCCATTGATGCCACGCAAGTGGGGACCGGTGGAACGCGCAACGGTATCTTATGGTCATGGTATTTCGGTGACACCGATGCATTTATTATTGGCGGTGAACGCCATGACAAATGGTGGAATCTATATTTACCCGACATTACAAAAACGCAGTATTGGTGCGGTGCGCGGTGAACGCGTTTTGGACGAAGAGATTTCTGCTAAACTGCGCGAAATAATGTTTGGTGTTGTCGAAGAAACCAGTGGGCGAAACGCGCGTGTCCCAGGGTTTAAAATCGGTGGTAAAACGGGAACCGCAGAAAAATATATATCTGGAACGAACGATAAAAAACGTAACCAGACGGCATTTGTGGGAATATTCCCCGCGGATGCACCACAATACATTTTGTTGGTGATTTTGGACGAACCAAAGGGAATCAAGGAAACTTGGAACCTGCGAACATCTGCTTGGAATGCGGTGCCCACAGCCGGAAAAATCATGAGCAGAATACTACCGTTGCTATTTGAATAATTTTCGTTTATAATACTCTTGATAATAAAAAAAAGAGTATAGCGTGAGAAAGATAGTTGAAAAATCCGTGCTCGGTCGGGCATGGGTTGTGGATGTGTGTGATGATTCTGACAACAATGCATATGCAACCGACCATTTGGTAGAAAAGATTCTGGCACAGCGCGGTATAGTATCGCCTGATGATGTTTTACATTTCTTGAACCCCAGTATCAAAAATAACATGCCCGATCCGTCCACACTGATGGATATGGATGTGGCAGCACGTGTGATTGCTGATGCAATTTTGGCGCATGATAAAATTGCAATCTATGGCGATTATGATGTTGATGGTATTACATCAACCGCGGTGCTGGTTAAGTATCTGCGTGGTTTGGGATGTGATGTTATATGGCATTTGCCAACACGTGAAGGTGAAGGATACGGATTAAACATCAGTGCCATTGATGATATTATTGCAAACAATGTAAAGTTGGTGATAACCGTTGATTGTGGCATAAGTGGTGTGAACGAAGTCGCCTATGCAAAAGAACATGGTCTTAAAATCGTGGTGACCGATCACCATTCGCCAGATGATGTTTTGCCCGCCGCTGATGCGGTTGTCAATCCAAAGCGCAGCGACGATACATCTGGGTTATCATACATGGCGGGTGTTGGTGTTGCCTTTATGACGCTTATTGCGTTGCGACGTGAATTGCGGTCGCGTGATATTGATTCTGATTTGCGTGAAAAGATAGATGCCATTAACCCCAGTTCATATTTGGACTTGGTCGCGTTGGGAACAATTTGCGACACAATGCCACTTGTTGGGCTTAATCGTGCGTTTGTTGCAACCGGATTACAGGCGTTGGAACGCCGTCAAAACTTAGGTTTGCGCGTGCTAATGGATGTCGCAGAAATAAAACATGCGTCGGTTTACACCGCGGGGTTTGCACTGGGGCCACGTTTGAACGCAGCAGGACGATTGGATTCGGCGGCACCGGCATTGGAACTTTTGTTGACCGATAATCAGTTGATTGCATCTGATTTAGCAAATCAATTAAACGAAATGAATCGCGAACGAATTGATATTCAAAACGCGATAATGTTGCGTGCAACTGAAATGGCGGACAAATGTTGTGCGGACGGTAAATGCAGTTTGTTTGTTTGTGGTGATGGTTGGCATGGTGGCGTTATGGGAATTATCGCCGGACGATTAAAAGACAGATATAATTTGCCAACATGTGTCGCAACCAAGGGTGATGGTGTTATAAATGGTTCTGGGCGTTCAATCGCCGGAATCGATTTGGGACATATTATTCATCAGGCATTAGCGGCGGGTATTTTAAGCGAAGGTGGCGGACATGCGGCGGCGGCGGGATTTTCGCTGGTTGAGGAAAAGCAGGGCGCGTTTTGTGAGTTCTTGGAAAAGGCGGTTCGCGAACAACTTGATGGTAAAACACCAAAGGCGGAAATATTCGTTGATGCCGAAATTGATGCCAGTGGCGCAACACTAGATTTGATTGACCGGTTGTCCGTCCTTGAACCGTTTGGTCAGGGAAATCCAGAACCAACACTGGTGCTGCATGGCGCAATGTTGCGGTTTGCATCAATTATGGGTAATGGTGCGCACCTGCGTGGAAATGTGTCAACGGCGCGCGGAAACAACTTGTCGTTCGTTGGGTTTAATTTGGTTGGAACACCAGTTGGTAATTTTTTACTGGACGATGCGAATACAAACACTAAAATAACAATGTTGGGTAAGTTAAAGAAAAACGAGTATAACGGACGCGTGTCGCCCCAGTTTACAATAGAAGATATTGCGCTGGAATAATGAACAAGAACATAAAACTTTTTACTGAAAAATTACGTGATGCAAAAAGCGTCCTTGTTTTAGCACACAAAAATCCGGACGGTGATGCGCTGTGCTGTGTTTTGGCGATGGCGCGATTGATTGAGAAAAATTATAAGGCGAAATGTGTTTGTGTCTATGACGGAAATGCACCTGACTATTTGGATAATATTCCGTTGCGCGATAAAGCAATTTATTGGGACAAGGTAAGCGCGAAAAAACCTTTTGATGTCGCGATTGTGTTGGACTATGGCGCGGAACATCAAATTGGTGGTCCGTTAGATATGGTTAAAAAAGCCAAGTTTGTAATAGAAATTGATCATCATAAAAATGATAAACCGATTGCTGATTTATGTCTTAATGATGATACAGCAGAGGCAACTGCGATAATTTTATATCGCATAATGCAAACGCTCGGTTGGAATGATGATGCAGATATTCGCGACTTACTGGCAATCGCAATTTTGACGGATACTGGAAACTTTAAGTTCACACAAAACGGCGAAGCGTTGACGGTAATGGCGGACTTGGTAAACAAGGGTGTTTATATAAATCGCCTGATTGAATTGATGAATAATAAACCGCGCAAGGCTGTTTTGGTTGAAGCGGCGGCGGTTGCTAATGCAGAGTTTTTCTATCGCAATCGTTTAGCGGTCGCGACAATCAATCGTCGCGATTATCGTGATATGGACGGTCGTGGCGAAATGCTGTTGAACATATTGGGACAGATTAAGGGTGTTGAATATATCGTTTTGTTAAAGGAACAAAAAGAAACCCAAATTGGCATATCTATACGCAGTCGCGGTGCCGCGATTGATGGTATTGCCGCATCTTTTGGGGGTGGGGGACATGAACGTGCCGCGGGCGCGGTTGTGCGTGGCGACACATTGGAAAACGTTCATGCAAAAATAATAGAAGCGTTTAAGGGAATGTAGAAAATGAAAAAAATATTTATGTTTGTTTTGTCTTTGTTCGTATCAAGTTTGTCGTATGCGGCGGTTGATACGGCATTGGTTGGTCGCGCAGAAAAATATTTAAACAGCATAACGGGTCTTGCCGGGGATTTTGTTCAAACATCTGGTTCGCGCGTGGACAAGGGAACATTTGCTATGTTGCGTCCGGGGCGTGTTCGTTTGGACTATAACGATATGCCGGTGCAACTTATTGCAGATGGAAAAGATTTATATTTCTTTGATAAATCATTGGATCAAATTACAACGGTGCCGTTGGCCAGCACGCCGGCGGGCATTCTGATTCGTAAAAACATTGATTTACGCAACGCAGATATTAATGTTGTTGAAACAAGCGAAGGTCCAAATACTTTTTCATTAAAAATGAATCTGCGTGGTCAAGAAGGTTTGGGCAACATGACGGTTGTGTTTGATAACAAACCTGTGAAATTAAATTCTTGGTCGGTCATTGATGCGACAGGTGCGAAAACAGATGTCGCGTTTGTGGGGATGAAAACCAAGACTAATTTTGGAAAAGATTATTTCCAGATTCAGCGTCATAAAACTGTTAATACCAGCAGTGGCGACGATTTTTATGATTAAAGGAATCGTATGTTCGGCATAAGTGGGCCCGAATTTTTAGTTATTATTTTAGTGGCTGTTTTGGTCGTGCCAAGCCGTATGTGGCCCGACGTTGCGCGGTTTTTAGCACGCGCTGTGCGATTTGTTCGCGACATTATTTGGAAAATAACAGATGCATCTGAGAAAATAAAAACACAAATTGATTTGGAACGTCCGATTGACGAACTTATTAAAACAACCACTGATGATATTTTGGCGGACTTTTCTACGAAACGAAAAGTTGTGAAAAAGAAAGTGGTAAAAACTAAAAAAACAACGGGGCGCAAGAAATGAAAAAAATGACAATGATGCAACATTTCTCCGAACTGCGTCGCCGTATATTATGGACGTTTTTGATATTCGTTTGCGCGTTGGTTTTTGGTTGGTGTGTTGCGCCGGTTGTTCAAGATTTTTTGACCGCACCACTGATTAATGTTTGGCCAGATGGGGCGTTGTTGTATTCGGGGCTGACCGACGGTTTGATGATACAGTTGTCATTGGCTTTTGTCGTCGCGCTTATGATAATAATTCCGGTCGCCCTGTGGCATATATGGGCATATGTTTCGCCGGGGCTAAAGAAAAAAGAACAGCGGTTTATTTTTCCGATACTTGTTTTGTCGCCAATTTTGTTTGTGCTTGGGGCGGGATTTGCGTTCTATGTTTTAATGCCGTTTGTGTTTCGGTTTTTTATTGAATTGAATGAGTCTGCACCGGTGCCGTCATTGATATTGCCGGTGGCGCGTGATTATTTGTCGTTTGCGATTGGTTTGTTAAAGGTATTTGGATTGGCGTTCCAGTTGCCATTGATATTGGTTATGCTTAATCGGTTGGGTGTGTTGCCACGAAAATATGCAGTAAAAATGCGACGTTATGCGATAGTGATAATCGTGATTGCGGCGGCTGTTTTAACACCGCCGGATGTGGTGTCCCAAATATTGTTGGCGGTGCCATTATGGGCATTGTTCGAAGTCAGCATTTTATTCATGAAACATGACTAGTTTTTGCGCTTAACTGTTTATTTGACGCCGAAAATGTGATATAATTACGGCGTGAGAAAACTATCATCTTTTTTGTTGATTGTGATGGGGGGATTGGTTGCATGTGATTTGCAACCAAAGATTACCGCGTTGCCCGACACTGTGGGCGATTTTATTACCGCGCGTTATCCGGCGTTGTTGGCGGATCCGACGACCCAGCCCGAGATTTATAATTCCGCCGCTACGGACTATGGCGTATATGCGGCACCGGAATTGTATGGTACTGGGGTGACGACGGATGATTATGTGTTATATGCGTCTGTGGACGATTATATTGTGCCACCGGACGAAATGCCCGAAGCACCAGTGGAAGAACCCGCCGCAGACGAAACGGTTGTTGCGCCAGAGCAACCAAATGTTGATGATACATTGGTGGTGGGCGATCGTGTCGCCAATGAACCTGTAAAAGAAGAAGCAAAAGTCGAATCGGAACCCGATATCCCATGGACACCAACAGATGATGTCTTGAATATTCCAAAGTATATGTATGGCGGACATGACGAAACCGAAATAACGGTTGCGCGTGGCGACACTTTGTATGCGATTGGTGCGAAGTATGGAATGAAAGTTGATGAAATCGCGAAACTGAATAATTTGTCTGAGCCTTATAATTTGTCGGTTGGTCAGAAATTAGTTGTTCGTGCATCACGCGAACAGGTTGTGACCGAAATCCCAAAAATACCAGAGGTTAAACCAGAAGCAAAACCGATTGAAAAACCAGCCGAGATTAAACCGGTGGCAAAAGAAGAACCAAAACCGGTGGTCAAGGAAGAACCTAAACCAGTGGCGAAAGAAGAGCCAAAGCCCGTCGCAAAAGAAGCACCAAAGCCGGCAGCAAAAGAGACGCCTAAACAGACCCCACCGGCGCGCGCAACAACAACGCGTGTTGATGTGACCGAGGTTAAGATTGCGCCGGGCGATACACTGTATTCTTTGTCGCGACAATATTCTGTGCCGGTTAATGATTTGGCGGTTATGAATAATTTGACGGCACCGTTCGCGCTGTATGCGGGTCAGATTGTGCGTGTTCCGAACCTTGCCACTGCGCCGGTTCGTGCGGCGACAACCACACCAGCCAAGGCAGCGACAACGGCAACAAAACCGACAACGACCACAACAAAATCAGAAACAACAAATGTAAAACCAAAACAAACGGAAACCAAGAAAGCCGAACCTAAAAAGACAGAAACAGCCAAGAAGCAAACCGAAACCAAAAAAGCAAATGATAAAAAATCATCTAATGCGGTAAAGAAATTACCGGCAATCGCCGCGCGTTCTTCGTCAAAGTTTTCGTGGCCGGTGCGCGGAAAGATATTATCAAACTATGGTGCGAAAAATGGTGGTTTGTTTAACGACGGTATAAATATCGGTGCAACACGCGGAACAAGTGTTGCCGCGGCAGAAAACGGAGTTGTGGCATATGCAGGCAACGAAGTAAAGGGTATGGGCAATTTGATAATTGTCCAGCATTCTGACGGTTGGATGACTGTGTATGCGCATATGGATTCATTGGCGGTGCGTCGTGGCGCACGCGTCAATGTTGGTCAAAAAATCGGAACCGTCGGTCAGACGGGAAAGGTTGACAAGCCCCAGTTGCACTTTGAAGTGCGCAAGGGCACAAAAGCGTATAACCCAATACAATACTTGAAAAAATAGGAAGGAAAAATGAAAAAACTTTTAATCTTGGTCTTGTGTATGTTCCCGATAGTATCCATGGCGGATACCGAGGATGCGATAAAAAATGCCGAACAGGTTTACGAGGCAACACGAATCGTTTGTTCGGGTATTTCGGATGAAATTGCCAAGGTCGCAAATGTGTCCAAGGCTAATACAGCAGTGACCGCGGTTGGAACGGTTGCGGCGGGTGGCGCACTGTATGCCGGTATCAAAAAATCCCAAGAAGAAGAGGAAATAGATGCTTTGATAGAGGAAATGTGTGCGAACGGTGGTTGCACACCCGAAGGTGTCGAAGCAATGGATAACGAGACATTTTTCAATGTGGTAATACAACCGTATGCGCGTATTGCGGAACTAGAAGAAAGTATTAAAAAGTCCAAAGCATTGGGTAATTGGCGCACTGGGTTGATGGGTGGAACAGTCGCGACCAATTTGGCATCCGCTATACTTTCTGGTTTGAATACAAATCAATCTGATTTGATTCAACACATAACCGCGTGTAATGAAATGGTGCAGGGTATCGCAGATGTCGAAATACAATTAAAAGCCGCCGGTGTTAACCCGATGGAACACCCCGTTGTGAATCGTTTAAGGGGTGTAAGCACTTGGTGCAACAAGATTGATACACGCGATATAGAAAAAATAGAAAACAGAATGAAGGGTGTTATGGGAACATCTATTGCGGGCACTGTGATTGGTGGTATTGGTGTTGGAACCAGTGCGGCGGCAAATAGTGATAAATATATGGATGTGACCAACAAAGTTCGTTTGTCCGAAGAAGACAAAAAGAAGGAACAAGCATTGAATACAACCGCAAATATTATGGCGGGTGCGAATGTCGCAACGGGCGCAGTTGAAACTGGTTTGAACATATCGTTGATAACGCTTACCAAAAAACTTATTGATGCTGCTGAACGTTGTGAAGGAACATTATAATGAAAAAATTATTCCTGTTTCCTTTGGCACTTTGTCTTGTGCCGGCGTTGTCGTGGGCAGAGAACGATTCGTGTTCTTATCCGGAACAATATACGGTTGATAAACGTTGCTATGTGACTGAGACACAAAAAAATGAAAAACCGTATAATTCGGTGGTTGCGTTTGTGTTCCCTTGGGCAGAAGGTTCGGATCCTAAGTTTCTTAATGATTCTGATTGTACCGGCACAGTAATAAAAATGGACAATAAATTGTATGTATTCACGGCAAAGCATTGTGTTAGAGATTATAGAGGAAATGCAAATAGTTATATGACGGTAATGACCCAAGATGGCGATAGATTTCAGATCAATATAAATAATTCTAGCCAGACCAAATTAGGAACGAGTAGCGTGATTGGTGCGTATATTGGTGCGTTGAGTGGTGGCGATTGGGCTATTTACAGTGTGCCGGATGAATATAAACACATTGCATCAACGGGTATCAGCCAAGAACCAAGAAAGTCGAGGGCACATGACGCGCGCGTTGTTGGGTATGGCGGATTGAAAGTAATGAGTGATGCAGAAATAAAAGAATATAAAAGAAGGTATATTCAGTATTTAAAAGAAGAAAAAGGGTCATTTGTGGCGGTCTTGGGAAAAGGGGCAATGTATTATCCTGGACTTGGTAGTGTTAGGGCGACTGATTATAACACATTTGTTGGTTATTTATGTGATACGGATGTATCGTATTATGAGGATTTGTTTGAAGACAACAGAAGGTTAAAGGTATCAAAGTGTAAATATACTGATGTTGGTATAATGCCTGGCTGTCAAGCATGGGGCGGTAATTCTGGTGGTGGCGTGTTTGATAATGATGGGAATTTAATGGCAATTATGATTGCTGGTACTCCTTTTATTGGTGGATATAGGCATGCCAAAGCAGGTGCGGCGATGAAGGTGTTTCAAGAATCGCCAATAAGACCAATAGTTGATGAAAAGAATAATAACAAATGAAACAAACATTAATATCATTTTTATTATTTCTGATTTTACCGACGTTGGCGTGGGCGCAGAACGATTCGTGTTCATATCCGCGTGAATATACCATTGATAAACGGTGCTATGTGACTGAGACACAAAAAAATGAAAAACCGTATAACGCGGTGGTTGCGTTGTCTGATATCGAATTTAATGCAGGTAATCCTATTTATTGCACTGGAACGATTGTTAAATATGATGGCAAGTTATATTTATATACTGCTCGACACTGTGTCGTTTGGAAATCAGAAATCCCAGACAGCAAACTGGAAATGATCACACAAGACGGTAAACACATAGTGGTAAATAAAAATAATATTGGTAATAATGATAATCCTGATTCTGGGGATTGGGCGATTTATAGTATTCCAAATGAATATAAAAATCTTGCCTTTGCCGAAGTAAGTGACAAATTAAAAATTGGGTTCAAAGATGTTGCTGTTCGGTATGATGCGCGCATTATTGGATATGGCGGACTAAAGGTAATGAGTGATGCCGAGATAAGCGCGTTTCAACAAAGATATAAAAAATATTTGCAAAAACATGATGCTCTTGCGGCGTTTGACGAAGACCATTTTTCAGGCACTAGATATCATCCAAGTAATTTTATTGATTACCTAAGGACAGAAGACAATACGTTTTATTTGGATGTTTTTAAAGACAGCGCAAAATTAAAAGAATCACAATGCAAATATCTTAGTTCGGGTCTTGCAAGTGGTTGTCAGGTTTGGGGTGGTAATTCTGGTGGTGGCGTGTTTGATTCAGACGGAAAACTTATGGCTATTGCAAGGTCGGGTAATTATGAAATTGCTGGTGCAAACCATGCGGGATTGGCAAAAAATGTGGCGGTAATAGGTAATAAATCCATCAAGCCAGCCACAAAGAAATAAAGCAAAAGAGTTAGAAAGAAAAACAATACAAGGGGGGGGTGATTATGAAAAAAGCGTTAATATTATTATCTTTGTTATCCTTTATGATGCCGGCGGTTTCGTGGGCGGAAGATGATTCTTGTTCGAAACCTGCATCTTATACAGTGGATAAGCGTTGCTATATCACCGATACGCAGAAAGATAAAAAACCATACAACGCGACGGTGGCGGTTGTGATTGAAGATGTCGGCTATTGCACAGGAACAATTGTCAAAGATCGCGACAACGGTAAATTATATTTATATACTGCAAAACATTGTGTTGTTGATGACCATAATAAAGCATATACGAAAATAAATATAATACTGCACGACGGTCGAACAATCGAAGTGAACAAGAATAAATCAGGCAATATGCTGTCTGATATCGTGTATAATCAAGATTGGGCAACTTATCGTGTCCCAGACGAATATGGCGATATCGATTTTACCGAAATAAGCGGCAATTATAAGAAGGGTTTTGGACCGTTTGCATCTGTTTATGACGCGCGTGTTGTTGGTTTTGGTGCAATGAAGGTAATGAGTGATGACGATATAAATGAATTCAAAGCAAAATACCTTGACTACCTGGCCGAAGAAGAGGAAAAAGACGAGAAAGAGATTGAACGGCTGGAAAAAAGGGTAATGAAAAAGAACAGGGGAATTAAACTGGCTAGCGGGGATGGCAAAAACTTCTTTAATTATTTACAGGAAGAAGAACCGTGGTATGTCGCGGAACTTTATTCAGATAACGCGAATCTAAAAGAATCAAGATGCAGATATACCAGTTCGGGTATCGGCAAGGATTGTCAAGGCTGGGGCGGTAATTCCGGTGGCGGAATATTTGATAATGAAGGCAATATTATGGGGCTTATTACCAGAGGATTGGACATTATCGGTGGTAAGCGGCATGGCAGTATTGGTGGCATTATCGGCACCATTAATTTGATGCAGAAAGAATCCCCATTTATAAACCACGACAAGTGATAAAACGGGGTGAACGATAAAAACTTGCATTTGGCGGAAAAGCGTATATAATTGTCGTCGCTGGATGCGTAGCTCAGTTGGTAGAGCAACTGACTCTTAATCAGTGGGTCCAGGGTTCGAGTCCCTGCGCGTCCACCACCCGTCTTTGCTAGCGCAAAGCCGCGGTTTAGCGGATTTAAGCGTGCAAAACGGAGTGCCACGGCCTCTGTCGCAGTTGTGTCGTTGGCCAACAAGACAGGGACGGGCAAGATGTTTTATGTTTATATATTACAATCCATATCTTTACCCGATAATTTTTATATTGGCTTTACAAATGATTTAAAAAAACGAATCACAGAGCATAATTCTGGCAAATCAATTCATACAGATAAGTATAAACCTTGGAAAATAAAAAATTATTTTGCTTTTGATACTGAACAAAAAGCGAAGGATTTTGAGATATATCTAAAGACTCATTCTGGCAGAAAGTTTTGTAAAAATCATTTTTAAACCGCCCGTTTGGGCGGCTTTTTATTAGAATTGGCCGTACATAGCCGTATTTTTATCCAGTGTATAGATTGCGTTATCGATCGGTAAATTATGATAAATATAGATTACATTAGCCCATGCGTTTGGGTTGGTCGAAAAGCCGTCTATGACTTGGCGCGACAGGTAATTTGGAAAGACCAAGCGTAATGTATTATCAATCCGTTTAGAGAAATCGTTTCCAAAGTTAGGAGATGTAATGATATTTGCCACCATATATCCGTCGGGGTTCAAACTGTCTTTTATCATTTTGAAAAAGTCAGCCGTCACAAAATTAACGGGAATATTGTTGCCAGACGAATAGACATCCAAAATAATAACATCATATTTTTGCTTGTTTTGCAGCATATAGAAAAAGGCATCTTGGACGATAAGTTTTTTGTTTTCGCCCAGTGGTTTACCCCAAAAATATTTCTCGGAAATCTTTTCTAAATCGGGTTCAATATCTAAAAATGTATATTCGTTTTGTTCGTCATCTATGCCAATCGAAAAGCCCGCCGCCCCCAGCACCAAAATAGAATGCCGTTTGTTTTTGTCCAAAGTTTTTAGCATGTTGTTTATAAAACGCGTATAAGAAAATTGCTTGTCTTCGGTTGCCATTTTTGATGCGAACTGACCGTTTATAAGCATAATTTTTGATTGCCCAAAATCAGCGGGAATAATCGCAAGTCTGGAAATAGCATCATCTTTTATCAAAAACGGATAGTTTTGTGTGGGAAAATATACATTCATATAAAACGAAGCGCATATAACCAGCACCCCAAACAAACCATAAAATAAACGCATTGGTCGCCGGCACTGTAAAACCGTCGCGACACAGGTCAACAACACAAGTGAGAAAACAGTTGCCGACACACCAATCAACGGCATTAAAACAAGGGTCGTCAGCAATGATCCAAAAACACTGCCCAATGTATCAATCGCCATAAAGCGCCCTGTATAATTTCTGTTCAAGAAGTGAATGATACGACCAATAGATGCCGTCACAAATCCGGTTGCCACCGAAGGAATAATCAGCCAAATCCCCGAAAATATAAATGTTTTAAGAAGGGGTGCATACATATTATGGGTAAGAATGAAAAAGCCGGCAATAATACTGTAATGGCAGAACAGCATATACCACACAGCAAGGCCGAACAACAGTTTGGTGTTTGTTTTGCGAATAGACCTGTGGGTAAAAGATATAACAGAACCCAAATAATACCCCACCGATAGAAACAGCAGAATAAATGCCATCACCACCGAAGTGATAATGACATTAGAACCCAAGAAACTAATAAGTTGCCGCAGAATGATAAGTTCATAGGATAGGTTCGTATATCCCAGAATAAAAATGATTGCTAATAAGATATATTTTTTCATGCGTTTATTTTGGGAAAAAAACGCTTTTGTGTCAATTCGTTTTGTCGGTTGGCAGGGGGTTGATTTAATACTTTATTATGGTACAATTAGTGGGACAGGGGAAATTCAATTCAACAATCCAACAAAGGAAGGATAAAATGAAAAAATATATTGCATTGGCATCTATATTGGCACTGGTCGCCTGTGGCGGCGGTGGCGGTGGTGGCGGCTCTGGCCAACGTGGCGCATCACCTGTTACGGTGCGCGAAGCGGTCAGTGATGATGCGTTGACAAGTAATGCCGCAATTACATCAATGGTATCCGAAGTTTTGGTTCCAAAGGGTGGAGGTTCAATCATTACCCGTACGGGAACTGTTGATATGGACGGATTGTCATATACATCATACAGATTGGACGACGTTAATTTCCGCATTGCAACCGGTGGTGGTGGAAACCCGACGTTGCATTTCAGAATGGACAACAACGGCAGAATCGATTCCTTGATTGTTAATGCGGGTGGCGGAAAGCAAAAGTTGTTCCGTAATGGCGAAACATCCGATTTCCGCGGAATCGTTTATGAGTATATTGTGTTGGATGATAATGCATCGGGACATAATGACTATGCTGCTTCGGACAAAGAAACCATTGCCCGTTTGGTTTACAGCATAGACGACGATCCTGCTACATTCGCAGATTTGCATGCTGCGGCAAATGGTCGGGATAAATGTCCAAAGGATAAAAAGTGCCGTTGGGACCGTATTGACCAAGCGTTCCGTATAACCGCCCAAGGTGGCACAGACGAACTTACGTATTCCGATTTTGGTATGTTGCAAACAACCAACTTTGGTAAATACAAAGGGGTGACAGAAGATAATTTTGATAATGCAAAAACACACAATCGTGGCAAGGACGGTGTGGAAACAGACGCTGTTGCCGATTGGGATGGTCTTGAATTTGATGATGCGGACTATGATGTGTTTGCGGGGGGATATAAAGTAGCAACCTTGCAACACAGACCAACATCAGATATGCACTTTAAGGGTAAAGCCGTAGGTAGTGTATACGCAACAAATGATGACAATCACCATAACGCCAATGCTGCATTGGTGGATAATGCAGCCACATTAGATTTTGTTGGTGGTGTGGAAACATTGAATATGGCGTTTAATAACTGGTATGATGTGACTGTCACTAAAAATGGTTCAAGCCAAAGTATTGCCTTTAGCAACTTTAATGGCACCCCGGGTGATGACGGTAACCAGTTTAGAACGGATACTGGCGATGGTTTGACTGTAAATAACTTTACAACATCTACAAACGCGAATGGTGTGAAACGCGAAGGTATGTTGGATATGGGTTATTATGGCTTAGCCGGACCAGAAGAAGCAACGGGTGTTGTTCGTTTCAAGGAAACAACCAACGAAGGCACCGGCGACGACGCTGTTCAATATGAACGCGAATTCCGTGCGGGCTATGGTATGAAACCATATACACCATCAAACCCAGAATAATATTTAATGGCTAGATAAAAAATCCCCCACTATCGCGGGGGATTTTTCGATGGTAAAAATTATTAAAATTGCTATGCTGTATGCAATAGGAAATGAAAAGATTTACGCTGATTTTAATCGGGTTGTGCATATGTTGTGTGGGAATAAAATCTGCGCCCGCCGATGAAACAAAACCACTGGTTGTGGAAACTGCTTATATAGATTATGTCAAGGCGGAACAAGATAAAAAAGCCCAAGAAAATAAAACAACAAAAACAGCACAAAAACCACCCAAGAAACAAAAAACATACAAAAACGAAATAGTGGCAATGTCTGCGCTGGATGCGGTGAAACATGCGGGGCATTTAGTGTTCTTGGGGGACTATGACCAAGCAACAAAGATATTAACCCAAATGCCCCAGACAGATAATCTGCCGGTGGAAATTGAACGGTGGTATTTGCTGGCACAAATGGAGCAGAAAAAGGGCAATTTAGACGAGGCGATAAAAATATATCGCAAGATTTTGGATGACCAACCCGACCTTGTAAAAATCCGCTATGAATTGGCGCTCTGCTATATGGCAAAGCACCAGTGGTATCGTGCCGATTATCATTTGCGTCTTGCTATGGCGGGGGCGGAC
>JAGCOQ010000057.1 GCA_017642625.1 Alphaproteobacteria bacterium
GGACAAATCCGCGGTTGTTTACACACAACGCGGTGGATACACCATGAAGCGTAGTATCAAAGAAGCGTTGGAAGAACGCGGATACACGGTCGTTGTCGGAAACCTTAAAAGCGGTACATATATGGATGGCGAGGAATTTGAAACAGATATCGAGAAAAACGAAATACCCGCAAATGTTCGTTATATTGTAAAAACTTCGGAAAGACGGGAAAAGTTCAATCCGTTTTGGTGTCCGCTGAATGGTTTTTGGTGGTGGAACTTTAATGTATCTATTTCGGATCAAAAAACCGGTGAAGAAATTATGACTTGGCGCGGTCGCGGTTGCGCGCACAGTTCGATTGAAAAACTAAACGATATTTTGGACGAATTGGAAAAATAAACAACGGGGCATCAAATGATGCCCTTTCTTATGAATTGGTTCCGATAACATTTGCCACTTTCCCCATATAAAATTGCTGTATCAACCAAGGGGGAAAAAATGACCAATGCTGTATTTGATTACATTATAAAAATCGTTCATTCTTGTCCGATTGCATACATGGCAACCATTAACGCGGACAAGTATCCAGAAATACGCCACCTTATGAACACCATGAATGAAAAAGCAGAAAATCTGAACCTGCACTTTCTGACGGGTATTTATTCGCCCAAGGCAGAACAACTGGCGAAAAACGCACGCGTATGTTTGTATTTTTATGACACACAGATGCACCGCGCGGTGCGCTTGTTCGGTCGCATGAAATTTGAAGACAATGTTGTTGAACGCGCACAATATTGGGACGAAGCATACAAAATGTTTGGCTATACCGGACCCAATGATAAAAATTGGGGACTGATGACATTTATTCCAGACGGCTATAAATACTATTCCGGTGGCGAAGTCGTCGCGGACAAAATCAAATAAGAACCGCCCAAATGGGCGGTCTTTATTTTCTGTGCAAATATGCGTGTATCGACATTTTTATGTATAACACCCGTCGGAACCACATTGGCATATGGTAAAACAGTGCCAGCGCATGCGACAAATACCGCTTTATCCGATCATCATTTAACGCACGCAACGAACCGTCCGGTTTCAGCCAACGTTTTTCCGCAAAGTGTTCAACGCTTGCTAAATCCTCTATTCTGTGGCGACGATATTTCACACCGGCGTATTTGCAATAACGACGGCGCACCATTTTATACAACCGTCTGTTTTTGCCGGTAAAGATAACACCTAAATCGCGCCACCGTTCATGAACCCCCGCATTTCCAAAATCAAATACGCCGACCAAACGTCCCGTATTATCAACAACGGAATTCAAACCTTTCAGCCCCATATGGCACAGCACCATATCGCCCTTTGGCACACGCGCATTTACGATTGAATTATATTTTTTCACAAAGAATCGCAAAGTATGCGTGCTCATAAACGGTGATATTTCTGGAATTATCTTTTTAATATCAACATATTTGAAATTGTCGGCACCAGTCACCCGCCCCGAAAAATCCGAAACATCAACACTGTGCAATTCGGCAAAAAACCGCGCAATACTGTCCGCAAGGCGCGCTTGTTTAATTGGTCGCCAACTAAACATGTGCCAACGCCACCGTTTTCCGACAATCATTTTATGTTTGGAATATTCAAAGCCCGATTTTTTGCATACTTCTATTTCCGGCAACGCAACGGACACCGCACCACGCGCTAAATTGCAAATCTGCGATTCGCGTGTATATTGCGCAAAAGTCGTGGCATTATGCGGGAACCGATAAACATATTCCCCCACAACAAAAGCGTCTGAGTCAGTGCCACTGCCGATATACTTTACCGGCGCGCCGTCGGCAATGCTGGTCAAAAAATCTTTCACAGATTGTTTCATTGTGGGGCAATCGTATTAGTCGATATTTGCGTATTCACAGAACCCTTCGTTCGTATCGCAACGCGAAATTGTTCCTTCGCTGATGAAATATCCTTGGGGGTGCAGGCATGCCGGGCAAACCTTTGGTGCCTCAAGTCCAATGTGCCACATGCCACAGTTTGTGCAACGCCACATAACAATTTTATCCTGCTTGAACAAAGTTCCGTTTTCAATCGCATCAATCAACGCACGAAAACGAGATTCATGATAACGTTCCGCCAATCCAATATTCTTCAAGATTTCTGCGATTGCATCAAAACCTTCTTGGGCTGCGATTTGTGCAAAGCGCGGATACATATCGGTGTTTTCTTCGTGTTCGCCGTATGCCGCCGCTTGCAAGTTTTCAAGTGTTGTGCCGATTTTGCCCGCCGGATATGATGCGGTTATTTCCAATTCGCCACCCTCTAAGAACTTAAACAAACGGGACGCGTGTTCGCGTTCCTGTTCGGCTGTTTCTAAAAAGATTTTTCCAATTGCCTGATAACCCTCATCCTTGGCCTTGGATGCGAAAAATGAATAACGGTTGCGCGCCTGGGATTCGCCAGCAAACGCAATCAACAAATTCTTTTCTGTTTGTGTTCCTTTCAAAGACAATGCCATTTATATTCTCCTTTTCTTTCATTAAAGTATTTTGATTGTATCAGTCGTGCGCCCGAAAATCAAAATTATTTTGTCTTTTCAGTATGGGAATTTATTTCTTTATGAATCACATCTTGGAATTCGTCATACAGTTTAATACCCAAATAAGCACGCACATCTTCGATAGTTCTTCCATACGCAGAATACACACCGCGGTTCGTAGGATACTTTGCAACGATATAGTCAGGTTTTTCACCAATATATTTGCCATAACAATTTTCATTAACAGAATAAGCTTTATAAAACTCAAAATGTGTTCGTTCGGCGTGTGGCAATTTGTCGCCGATTACAAATGCTTTTTTACGCACAATTTCGATTTCGTATGGAAACTCGTTCTGCACACGCCACAGACCCGCGACATGTTCCAACTTTGACAACGGCACACTTTTTAGCGGAATTGGCAATTTATCTTCCCGATGCGCACAAACCGTATATGGTCCTGGAATACTTATATCACGATTATATGCCTCAATTTTTTCTGCATCTGTTTTAAAATCAGAAAACGAATTGGTTATCATTTATTCATCACCTTTTCTACTGCGGAAATAAGTTCATCTAACC